>MWCV01000033.1 GCA_002070215.1 Chloroflexi bacterium ADurb.Bin180
GGCCGGCAGGTCGAGGTGGTGCGTGGGCTTTTACGACACGGTCGGGGGCAGGTGGAACCGCCGGGGTGACTATGTGCTGGCCGATGCCGGGCATCTGGCGGGACTGCTGGAGCGGCCCACGTTGGTGTGCGGCGAGCTGAGTGTAGAGCTGCGCGCGACACTCAAGGCGTCGGCTGCCGACAGGGCGATCCTGGCGAGTGAGGCCAGTGCCGTCCGAAGGGCCGGTTTCCTGGCCGAGCTGGCCTGGGAGAGACTGGAACGTGGCGAAAGGGATGACCCGGCCAGCCTGGCTCCTATCTATCTGCAGAGTGTATGACCGACTGATGAACATCGAACAATCATCCTTCCTGGTGGAGCGCATGGCGCTGAAGGACGTGCCCGAAGTGGCGGCCCTGGAAAAGCTGGTCTTTACGATGCCGTGGTCGGCGCGGGCCTTTGAGTACGAGCTCAGGTACAACGCAATGGCTCACTTTGTTGTGGCGAGGCAAAAGCCTGAGACACGGTCCGAGGACGGCCGGTACCGACACTGGTGGGAAGGCAGAAAGCCGCTGCCTCACCGGCCCATTCTGGGCTATGCCGGGCTGTGGCTGATTGTTGACGAAGGGCACGTGTGCACCCTGGCAGTGCATCCGGACTGGCGCGGCCGCCGGCTGGGTGAGCTGCTGTTGGTGACTCTGATTGAGCGATCCTGTGCTCTGAACGCCGCGGTGGTTACTCTGGAGGTGCGGGCGTCCAACCTAGTGGCGCAGCAGCTCTACCGCAAATACGGTTTTGAGACGGTTGGGCTGCGCAAAGGCTACTACTCTGACAATCATGAGGATGCGCTCATCATGACTACCGCTCCAGTCGGGACCGCCAGCTACCAGAGCCGGTTCCAGGAGCTAAAGAGTCTGTTGGCAGCGGCGCTTTCTGAGCAGTTGACGCTCAGTGCCTGCTAGGCTTACAATCAAAGCAGGAGATGCGGGATGCAACGCAAGACGAACTGGCTGCTGAGCCTCTTTACTGCATTTGTGGATGGCCTGATGATCGTGGCCGCGTTCCTCGCTGCCTACTATCTCCGGCGGGTGACCCAATACCCAAGGCCATTGAACGAGCATCCCTTCACCTACTATGCCGGCATGCTCGCCATTCACACGGCAACTACGCTGGTCACCTTCTTCTTTTTCCGCGTCTACCACTTCAGGCACGGCTCGTCGCGGATTGACCGCTCGTACACCATCGTCGCTGCCATCTCCTTCGGCTCTGTGGCGGCCATTGCCCTGACGGCCTTTGTCTACAAGAACGAGCTGGACTATCCCCGGGCCATGGTGATCTACGCCTGGGTGCTTTCGATCCTGTTCGTGATGGTGGGAAGGTTATTGACTGGCTGGCTGCATTCGCGCTTCCGTCGGAGCAACCCGACCCGGGTGATCGTCGTTGGGGCGGGAGATGTGGGACGAATGATCATGCAAAAGATCACCCAGTCCCCTCAGCTTGGCTACCAGATGGTCGGCTTTGCCGATGACCTCCCGGGGCGCAAGGACGTGAGTGGCTTTCCCGTGCTGGGGCAGACCCACCAATTGCGCCACCTCATTGAGCAGCACGATGTCACCGAGGTCATCATCGGCCTGCCTGAGGCCAGCCATGAGCAAGTGCTCGACCTGATTTCTCAGGCGGAACAACAGAAGGCCACCGTACGAGTATTCCCGGACGTGTTTCAGATCATCGCCTCCGAGATCAGCATCGATGACCTGAATGGCCTGCCTCTGCTGACCGTGCGCGATGTTGCCCTGCGCGGCTGGAGGATGGCCGTCAAGAGAGGGATGGACCTCCTCGTGAGCGGGCTCACGCTGGTCGTGATCTCGCCCATGATGATGTTCATTGCCCTCTTGATCAAGCTGGACAGCCCGGGGCCGGTATTCTACGCGCAGGAACGAATGGGACTGGACGCCAAGCCGTTCCAGGTACTCAAGTTCCGCTCCATGCGGGCCGATGCCGAAAAGGACACCGGCCCGGTGTGGGCCAAGAAGAACGATCCGCGCGTCACCCGACTGGGCAATTTCATCCGACGCCATTCGCTGGACGAGCTGCCGCAGTTCATCAATGTTTTGGTCGGCGATATGAGCCTGGTGGGTCCACGGCCAGAGCGGCCGGTTTTCGTGGAGCAATTCCGGCAGGTGGTTCCGCGCTACATGGACCGCCACAGAGAAAAGGCCGGCCTCACCGGGTGGGCGCAGGTCAATGGTCTGCGCGGTGACACATCGATCATCGAGCGAACCAAGTACGACCTGTGGTACATTGAGAACTGGTCCGTCTGGCTGGACATAAAGATCATCATCAAGACGGCCTTTGGCCTGTTCCGCGACGAGAACGCCTACTAGTCCCGTAGTGAGTCTCCCCTTTCGACCTGGCCCAGCTCGGTCGCCGGGCTGCCTTTCGGGCCGCCAGCGCCATTAGACTTTTATATGAGTCTACTCAAGACTATTGACATTGGCGCCATATCGTGTTATGATGCTAGCACTCGGTTGGCGAGAGTGCTAACCGAGTTCGCGTGATAGGAGACCGGTTGTGGAAGAGCTGACCCAGAGACAACAGGATACCCTGGGCTTTGTGGTGCGCGAGTACATCGCCACCGCCAAAGCTGTTGGTTCCGATACCATCTGCCAGTCCTGTGGACTGGGGGTTAGTTCGGCTACCATTCGCAACGAGCTGGCAGCGCTGGCTGAGCTGGGGTACTTGTCCCAGCCGCATACGTCCGCTGGCCGTGTGCCGACGGCCAAGGGCTATCGCTACTTTGTCGAACGGCTGATGCAGCAGTCCGAGCTGCCGGTGTCGGAACAGACCATGATCCGCCACCAGTTTCATCAGGTGAGCCAGGATCTCGATCAGTGGATGCGGCTGGCGGCTACGGTGCTGGCCAAGATCTCGCAAAGCGCATCGGTGATCGCTGCTCCGCAGTCGCGGCAGGCGCACTTTCGCCACGTTGAGCTCATCTCGATCAGCGAGATGACGGGGCTGATGATCCTGGTTCTTCAGGATGGGTCGGTGCACCAGCAGATGATGGTGTACGGCGGTCCGGTGTCTCAGGAGCAGTTGAGCCAGGTATCGAACCGGCTGAATGCTCGCTTTGCAAACCTGGGCACAGCCGCGGCGCACTCGAGAGCTGCGGAGGACGTCGGCGGAGACGATGAGGCCCTGGTCGGGGACGTCAGCCGCAGGATGGTCGACTTGATGCGCGGCTACGAGTCACAGAGCAGCCGAGAGATCTACCGCGACGGGCTGGTGCACATTCTGCGACAGCCCGAGTTCGAAGAAATCGGACGCGCCAGACAGGTCGTACAGGTGCTGGAGCAAGACAGCGCGCTGGAAGCGATCTTTGGCCGGGTGCACCTGGCTAACGGCGTGCAGGTAATCATTGGCAGCGAAGACAAGTTCGACGATATACGGGATTGCAGCCTGGTGCTCTCCGGTTATGGGTTTCCAGGTGGCGTCGACGGAGTGGTAGGAGTACTCGGACCGATGCGTATGCCCTACGGCCGGGCTGTCTCCGCAGTGCGCTATGTGGCCGGGCTGATGAATGATCTTTTGCATCACCTTTATGGCGAATAGACGTGACAAGCAACATCGTGGGAGGATTGTGACATGGGTAAGATAATCGGAATTGATCTTGGTACTACGTTCTCGGTGGTAGCGGTTATGGAAGGCGGCGAGCCAGTCGTCATCCCAACTTCTGAGGGTGAGCGGCTCTGTCCGTCGGTGGTCGCGGTCAACCCCAAGTCCGGCGAACGTATGGTCGGGTGGGTAGCGCGGCGCCAGGCCGTGACCAATCCGGAGAATACCGTTTTCTCGATCAAGCGTCTGATGGGACGCAAGTTCAATGATCCGCTGGTGCAGAAGGCGATGAAGCGTCTGCCCTACAAGATCACCGAGGCCAGCAACGGCGATGCCTGGGTGTCGATGGGCGGCAAGCAATACTCGCCGCCAGAGATCTCGGCCATGATCCTGCAAAAGCTCAAGACCGATGCCGAGGCCTATCTTGGCGAAAAGGTCACGCAGGCAGTGATCACCGTTCCGGCCTACTTTAACGACTCGCAGCGCCAGGCTACAAAAGACGCCGGCCGCATCGCTGGCCTGGAAGTCCTGCGCATCATCAACGAGCCGACGGCCTCGTCTCTGGCCTACGGCCTTGACAAGAAGAAGGACGAGCAGATCGCCGTCTATGACCTGGGCGGTGGAACGTTCGATATCTCGATCCTCAGCATCGGCGATGGCGTATTCGAGGTCAATTCGACCAACGGAGACACCTTCCTTGGCGGTGATGACTTTGACTTGCGGGTCATTGACTGGATCGCCGACGAGTTCAAGCGCGAGAATGGCGTTGACCTGCGGCAGGATCGTATGGCCCTGCAGCGACTGAAGGAAGCAGCCGAAAAGGCGAAGAAGGAGCTTTCCACGGTGATGCAGACCGAGATCAACCTGCCCTTTATCACGGCTGATCAGTCTGGCCCGAAGCACCTGGTAATGACCCTGACCAGAGCCAAGCTGGAGCAGTTGGTGGGCGATCTGGTTGAACGCACTACTGAGCCGGTGGGGCAGGCCCTGAAGGACGCCAAGCTCAACCCGTCTGACGTAGATGAGGTCGTGCTGGTCGGCGGCCAGACGCGTATGCCGCTGGTGCAAGAGGTCGTACGCAAGTTCTTTGGCAAAGAGCCCAACAAGAGCGTGAATCCTGACGAGGTAGTGAGCATTGGCGCGGCCATCCAGGCCGCAGTGCTGGGCGGCGAAGTCAAGGATGTGCTCCTGCTCGACGTGACGCCTCTGACCCTGGGCATCGAAACCCTGGGCGCCGTGGCCACGCCGATCATCGAGCGCAATACGACTATCCCGACCAAGAAGAGCCAGATCTTTTCTACGGCGGCTGATGGGCAAACGAGCGTGGAGATCCACGTGGTCCAGGGCGAGCGTCCTATGGCAGCAGACAACAAGACCCTGGGGCGTTTCATCCTGGATGGTATCCCGCCTGCTCCGCGAGGCATCCCGCAGGTCGAGGTTGCCTTTGACATCGATGCCGATGGCATCCTGCACGTGAGTGCCAAGGACAAGGCTACCGGACGCGAGCAGAAGATCACCATCACCGCGTCGAGTGGCCTGGCCAAGGACGAAGTTGACCGGATGGTTCGCGATGCCGAGCGCTTTGCCAATGACGACCGCCAGCGCAAGGAAGAGGTAGAGGTACGCAACAACGCCGACTCACTGGCGTACCAGGCAGAAAAGACGCTGCGTGACCTTGGCGACAAGGTCCCCGCTGACGTCAAGAATGAGGTCGAGGGCAAAGTCGCTGCGGTTCGCTCTGCCTTGCAGGGCAAGGACACGCAGAGAATGCGCAGCACGGCGCAGGAACTGAGCGAGTCGCTGCAGCGCATCGGCTCGGCGATGTACCAGCAGCCCGGGCCGGAGCAGCAGCAACCGGGTAACGGTGGAGGCGAGCAAAAGCCGCCCGAAGACGGAACGGTAGAGGGCGAGTTCCGCGAGGTCTAGCCACTACAGATGTGCACAACCGGGGGAGAGCCGAAAGGCCCTCCCCCGTTCTTTTGTCGGGGAGAGGGTATCGGGTATACTAGCGAATTCGATCCCAGATGGGTGCCGGGCGAAGGATGAGACGGCCTGGACCCTGACGGCTCACTGAGAACCGGGTCACAGAGCGGAGTATGAGCAGCAAACGAGACTATTACGAGATCCTCGGTGTAGGCAGGCAGGCAAGCAGCGACGATATCCGCAAGGCGTATCGCAAGCTGGCCATGCAGTACCACCCAGATGTCAACAAGAACGGGGATGCCGAAGAGCGGATCAAAGAGATCAACGAGGCCTATGAGGTGCTGTGTGACGAGCAGAAGCGGGAGATGTATGACCGCTTTGGCCATGCCGGCCTGAGCGGCGGAGCGGGCGGCTTTACTGATTTTACCAACATCTCGGACATCTTTGAGAGCTTTTTCGGCTTTGGCAGCGGTGTTCAGAGGGGACCTCAGCAGGGTGAGGATCTGCGTGCCAACCTGACCCTGTCCTTTGAGGAAGCGGTCTTTGGCGTAGAGAAAGAGATCGATGTTGAGCGCCTTGGCACCTGCTCCAACTGCGGCGGCACAGGGGCCGAGGCTGGCTCCAAACCGACCCGCTGCCCCGAGTGCGGCGGATCTGGCCAGGTGCGCCGGGTGAGGTCGTCGCTATTTGGGTCCTTCGTCAACGTGACTACCTGCCCGCGCTGTTCAGGCCAGGGTGAGGTCGTGGCCAATCCGTGCAAAGAGTGCCGTGGCCAGCAGCGGGTTCGCGCCAAGAAGCGCCTCACGGTGACCATTCCGCCGGGGGTTGACGATGGTACCCGGGTGCGCATTGCCGGAGAGGGAAACGCCGGAGTGTTCGGGGGCCCGGCCGGTCACCTGTATGTCTTTCTCACGGTCAAACCCCACTCCTACTTCCGGCGCAAAGACAATGACATTTTCCTGAACATCACCATCAATGTTGCTCAAGCGGCGCTGGGCGACGAGATTACGGTGCCCACGCTGGACGGTGAGGTTCCGCTGAATATCCCCGCCGGCACGCAGACCGGCCAGACCTTTACCCTCAGAGGCAAGGGGGTGCCGTTCCTGCGCCATGAAGGACGTGGCGACGAACGGGTAACGGTTTTTGTGGCTACACCGACCAACCTGACCGCGGCGCAGAAAACGATGCTGCAAGAGCTGGCCAAGAGCCTGGGCAAAGAAGTGACCCCACAGGGCGAAAAGGGCTGGTTCGACCGCTTGCGGGAGGCCCTGCTTGGCTAGGATACTTGACGCCACTCGACTGCCTGTGCCGCCTGCCGTCAGAGCGCTGATGGGATGAAGCTGATCCAGATAGCCGTCCAGGTCGATGGCGAAGCCGCCGAAGCCGTCAGCGCGGTGTTCAACCGCTACGGCAAAGGCGGCGCAGTGCTGGAAGAAGTATGGAATGAACTCGCCCGCGCTCCCACTGTGCGCATCAAGGCATTTCTGACGCCTGATGAGGGTTGTGCGCTCGGTCGCATCGAAGAGGCACTATGGCACTTGGGCCAGCTCTACCCGATCAGTCCGCCAGAAGTCCGGTGGCTGGAGGAGCATGAGTGGGCCGATGCCTGGAAGTCAGGCTACAAGACGCTCAGGATCGGCCGCCGCATCGTGGTCAAGCCCTCCTGGCTGGAACACCAGCCAGGCCCGGATGAACTGCTCATCGAGCTGGACCCCGGCATGGCCTTTGGCACGGGGTTGCATCCATCGACCCAACTGGCCGTGCTGGGCACGGAAAAGATGATGCGCACTGGAGACCGTGTGCTGGATGTCGGCACCGGCTCGGGCATTCTGGCCATTCTGGCGGCCAGGCTCGGCGCGAGCCAGGTGGTTGGGCTGGACATTGAGCCACTGGCGGTGGACGTCGCGCGGCAGAACATCGAGCGCAACGGCGTACGGAACCTCGTTGAGGTGCGCCTGGCGTCGTTGCTGCCCGAGAGGGCAAGCGCATGCGGCCGTGAACTAGAGCTCTTTGACACCTCTGGCAGATGGCAGGGCGCGTTCGACCTGGTGCTGATGAACATCTTGGCGGACGTGATTCGCCGCTCCGCCAGAGCCATCGTTGACTGCTTGAACAGCGAGGGACGCTTTGTTGTGTCAGGGATCATCGAATCGCAGGAAGAGCCTACGCGCAAAGCGCTGCGTGAGGCAGGGCTCCAAGTGACAGCACGGCACAAGCGAAAGGACTGGGTTGCACTCTATGGCCGCAAGGCCGGCAAGGGGAGGGCGAGGTGACCCACCGCTTCTTCATCCCTGCAGGCTGGATTCAGCAGGATCAGGTCGGGATCCAGGGTTCGGTGGTGCATCAGATGCGCGACGTGCTGCGAATGGCGAGCGGTGACACCATCATTGTGCTCGATGACTCCGGCTGGGAGTACGTGGTCCGGCTGACGGCGGTGGAGCACGACTTGGTGACGGGTGTCGTCCAGAGCAAGACACTGTCACGCACCGAGCCGCGCACCAAGATCGCCCTGTACCAGAGCCTGTTGAAAGGCGACAAGTTCGAATGGGTGCTGCAAAAGGGCACCGAGCTGGGCGTGGTCGAGTTCAACCCGATGGTTTCGGACCGCTGCGTGATGGGCAGCGTGGACGATGTCAGCAAAGCCAAGGTGGAGCGGTGGCAGCGCATTGTGCTGGAGGCGGCGGAGCAATCAGAGCGGGCCAGGCTGCCAAGAGTGCAGCCGCCGGTCCTGTTCGCTCAGGCCTGCGAAAAGGCACGTCGGGCGGACCTGGCACTGCTATTCTGGGAAGAAGAAACCAAGCGGACCCTGCGCTCGATGCTGGACACACCTGCCGACACGGCCATTTTAACGCGCGGCAAGACCGAGATTCTGCGACGGCCCTTTTCGATCAGCATCTTTGTCGGACCGGAAGGGGGATTCGCCGGCCGAGAGGCCGACCTGGCGAGACGCTACGGCATAGCTCCGGTTAGCCTGGGTCCACGCATTCTGCGGGCAGACACGGCTGCTCTGGCAGCAGTTACCGCGATCCTGTATCAGTATGAAGACATGTAGAGTGGCAACGCCAGGGAGCGCGCGAGTCGGGGCCTGGTATTTGCGGATGGGAGTGCTATGGGCCTGCATTTAGTAGCCCTGGACATCGAGACGACCGGACTAGATCCCGAGCGGGACTCAATCACTGAAATCGGGGCTATCAAGTTCCAGCTCAAGGACGGTGCCCAGGTCGTTGATACCTTCTCGACCCTGGTCAACCCGCTGCGGCCGATCCCCTTCAAGATTCAAAAGCTCACCGGCATCAGCAACGAAGAGGTGCAAGACGCTCCTCGGCTGACGGCGGTGATCCCCCGCCTGGCCGGCTTTGTCGGCGATGCGACTGTTGTCGGCCACAACGTAGGGTTTGAGGCCTCTTTCCTGCGCCGCCACGGAGTGCTGGTGCAGAACCCCCTGGTGGACACCTTTGAGCTGGCGCGGATACTTCTGCCGCGCCTGGCCACTTACAACCTCTTTGCGCTGACCGACCAGCTTGGTATCCCTCTGGTTGACCACCACCGCGCCCTGCCTGACGCGACGGCGGCCAAGGATGTCTTTGTGGCTCTGATGGAACAGGGCCGCGCTTTGGACCTGGCCGTGCTTCAGGAGATCAACCGGACCGCTGCCCGGTCCGACTGGCCGCTCAAACAGGTCTTTCTCGACCTCGAGCGGGCGCGAGTCAAGACGGCCTTTACCAGCAGCATCCGCGAGCAGCTCAGGGCGAAAGGCTATCTCGATGACGCTGCTCTGGGGCTGGTGCTGGACCGCAAGGAGCAGGCCGAGCCGCTTGCACCCACCGAGGAGCTGGTGCCAGTCGATGAGGAGAAGCTGGTTGAGATCCTCTCGCCGGGTGGTTTGCTGTCAGAGCACTTGAAGGGTTATGAGCACAGGCCGCAGCAAGTCGAGCTGCTGCGACGTGTGGTGCAGGCATTCAACGATGGTGGTCAGCTTCTGGCCGAGGCTGGAACGGGGATCGGCAAATCGCTGGCTTACCTGCTCCCCGCCATTCACTTTGCAGTGCAGAATGGCCGCCCGGTGGTTGTCTCGACGAATACCATCAACCTGCAGGACCAGCTCTACCACAAGGACCTCCCCGACCTGCAAGCCATCCTCCCAGACAAGTTCCGTGCAACCGTGCTTAAAGGCCGGAACAACTATCTCTGTCTGCGCCGCCTGGCCCTGTTGCGGAGAAGCGAATCGCTATCGCCGGAGGCGGTGCAGGTACTGGCCAAGGTACTGGTGTGGCTGCCGGTGACCGAGACCGGAGATTCGGCCGAGTTGTCGCTGCGCGAGACAGAGCAGGGCGTCTGGCGCGAGATTCAGGCGGAACAGGAGACTTGCCTTGGCGACCGCTGCCCGCACATGCGCAAAGGGCGCTGCTTCCTGTATCGGGCCCGCCGCGAGGCTGAAGCGGCGCACATTATCGTCGTTAACCATGCACTGCTCCTGTCGGACGTGATGGTATCGAATCGAGTGCTGCCAGAGTACAAGCACCTGATCATAGACGAGGCCCACCATCTGGAGGCGCGGGCCACGGAGCAACTGGGATTCGCGGTGAACCACGGCCAGGCAGTCGGCCTGCTGACCGCTCTGTCGCAGACTGGCCCGGCGGGACAGGCGCGGGGCTTTCTGCACAGCATTCCGCAGCACTTTCGGGGCAGCAAGGTGAGTGCAGACGTGCAGAAGCAGGTGGGCGACTATGTGAACAAGTTGACCCCGTCGGTTGAGCAGGCACAGCACACCATGGACGCCTTTTTCTCAGGACTGAGGGAGTTTGTAGATCAGTCGCTGGTTACCGAGGCGGGCGGATCTCCCGGTGCGGCTGGCGGCCGCGGCTCCGGGGAGAACTATGACCGGCACGTCGAGTTGACCCGAGGGGTGCGCAATCAACCCGGATGGACCGAAATCGAAGTGGCAGCCGAGGAGCTGAGCAACGACCTGTCGAAAGTAGAGCAAGGGTTGCGGGGCCTGCACAGCGGCTTTTCCAACCTGGACGATCAGAACGTGCTCGAGTACGACGACCTGATGCAGGACCTGTGGGCACGGCTGGAGCACCTTCGCCAGGCGCGAGAACAGCTCACCGCAATTGTCAGTGAACCTGCGCCATCCGGTATCTATTGGATGAGCATAGCGGCGCGCGATGGCCAGATCACGCTGCACTCTGCGCCCCTTCACGTAGGGCCGCTGCTGGAGAAGAACATCTACCAGAAGCTGCAGACCGTGGTTCTGACCTCGGCCACTCTGCGCACGGCGATGGAGTTCAACTATATCCGCGAGCGGCTGGGTCTGGAGGATGCGGACGAGTTTGCCGTGGACTCGCCCTTTGACTATGAGAACTCGACGCTCCTCTATCTGGCGACGGACATCCCGGAGCCGGCGCAGCCCAACTACCAGAAATCGGTCGCCAGTACCATCATTGAGCTATGCCTGGCCACATCAGGCAGGACGCTGGTGCTATTCACCTCTCACAGCCAACTGCAGGCAACGTACTATGCAGTTACCAGGCCGCTGGAAGAAGCGAATATCGTCGTATTTGGACAGGGGCTCGACGGGTCACGTCGGCAATTGCTGGAGAATTTCAAGTCGACTCCCAGGTCTGTGCTCATGGGAACGCGCAGTTTCTGGGAGGGCATTGACGTCGTTGGTCCGGCGCTGAGCTGCCTGGTGATTCCGCGGTTGCCCTTTTCCGTGCCCTCCGACCCGGTCTTTGCTGCTCGTTCGAGGACTTTTGACGACCCATTCGGACAGTACGCGGTGCCAGAGGCCGTGCTGCGGTTCCGGCAGGGTTTTGGCCGGCTGATCCGCAGCTACAGCGACCGGGGAGTCGTGGTGGTGCTCGACAAGAGGGTGTTGAGCAAGAACTATGGCGGGTCGTTCCTGGATTCGCTGCCGGGATGCACGGTGTACCGTGGTCGGGTTGGCGAGATACCCGCCAAAGCGGCTGCCTGGATCGATTCCAGGTGACAGAGCGTTACCGGTGTAGCCTCACTGGGACTAGGTGGTTGCCAGGGCGATCTCCGGACACACAGAAGGCGTGGGTACGAAGCGAGGCGCAGCAACCTCCAGGGCTTGGGACACGGTCGACAGGAGTGCTCCGATCGTAAAGGGCTTGAACAGAACCGGAGCCCCCGTGGCTGTCAGGAAGCGCAGCGTCTCCTGGTTGGCCGTATCCCCGGTGCAGAACACCACTCGATGGCGGAGATGGGGGTAGGAGCTGCACAGCAGGCGGTACAGGGCCTCCCCTCCCATCTCGGGCATGCGCAGGTTGGTCACCAGCAGGTGGTACTCCTGCGTGGCCACCTTGCGCAGCGCCATCATCCCGTCGCGGGCTGTATCAACATCATAGCCTGCGGCCGTAAGCACTCGGCGCTGGATGTCCAGAATGTCCTGCTCATCGTCCACGAGCAGGATCCTCTTTGATTCAAGGTCGTGCCGTCTTTTGCTCACAGGTCCGACCGTTCTTACACCTAATGCGTGTGCTGCTACGACCACTCCGGCTCGTGATCGTTCATCCAGACGATCAATCTCTCGGCAAACTGCTCGATGGTTGTGGCGCGGAACGAGGCAATATCGCTTAGTTCCTTGGCCTCGAGATTGAACTGCGCCAGCGCCCCCCTGGGATTGGATAGCAGGGCGCTGCGGAAGCCGTCGTCGATTACTGCTGTGCCAATGATCTGAGACAGAGCTGCTGTTGTCATTTCTCACCCCTTGGAGTCTGGCTCGCCAGCGCACTTGTGGTACGCCCCAGCATGGCGCCCTGGATCAGCAAGAGAATGCCGCCAGCGACAAACAGGTCGCCGATGCTGAACACGCTGGGCACAGGAAACGGTCTGGTAAGCACGAACACGTCCGAAAGCCACCTCAAGGCCGTGCTCTCGGGGGGCAGCACGATGTTCTTGCTGCTGTACAGGCGCATGCCGGCCTCGAGCGAAGGTGCCAGGCCGGAATAGCCGGCCTTGATCACCGCCTCAGGAGCAACAGGCATCCACCCGCCATTAGCGGCCATAACCGCCAGGTTGAGCAGCAGACCGATGCCCACCCAGAGCATTCCGGGCAAAGCACGGTTGGCCCACACGGTGATCAGCAGAAGGAGATGGGAGGTCAGGAAAAGGTACTCCTGCCAGCTCCAGACTCCATTCTGCTTCTGTCCGGGCGCCTGGTAGATGAATAGGGCCTGGACGGCAAAGGCCAAGATGGGAAGCAGTCCCCAGCGAACTGGCACGTTCACCAGGGCAGAGAACCTGCCGCCGCGAGCAAGCGCAATGAATACCGCGGCGACCACGGCCAGAAGCAGGATCATGCTATCCCTCTTGGCCAACGTCCTGTGGCTATTGGCAGCATGTCAGGCCTGCGCCGGCCTGCTCATCCACCAGCCCCGCTACCACCGCTGAAGGCCAAAGGCGCGCCGCTTGCCAGCGCCAGTGCGGCGATGACCAGCAAAGCCCAGATCAGGCGGGCGGTGTTCGAGTTGACGAGCTCATAGACTGCGGGCATGAACCTCTTCATTTCAATTCCTCCCAACTGTGATTTCGCTCGCCTGCACCAACGTGCAGCGAAAGCATGCACCTGTATACCATGTCCTGCTATAGCAAGTGCTAAAAAAGTGCTATGGCAGATGGTTGAAAGAGAGAATCAGTGCGCTGGAAGGCGCCCCTGGAGGATCTGTTCGTAGGTCGAGGTTGTTTCTGCAGAAGGTCCGGTGCCGAGGTCTTCCTCCAGGAGTCTGGCGAGCCGCTGGTAGGTCTTGAGCGCGGCGTTGCGCTCCCCGTTGAGAGCCTGACAGCGCATAATGCCGCGGTAGGCGGCCTCCTGATAGCTGTCCTTGTCCACAATTTGTTGGTAGTAGCGCATAGCCGCCGCCCGTTCTCCCCGCTCGAGTCGATAGTCCCCCAGACGTTGCAAGGCTGAGATGTACCGTTGTTGCAGCTCTTCCTTCTTGAAGAGACACCACTCGCCGGTGGGCGACAGGTCCTGAAGAAAGTCCCCGCCATAAACCGTCGTTGCCGCCTCCAGGTGCCGGGCCGCTTTGGCCGGTTCAGTGTTCCAGGCAGCGATGCCTTTCTTGTAGGCTCGCTCGAACTCGTCCACGTCGAACCAAAAGTTGACGCGGCGATTGAAAAAGTAGGACTCTTGCTCGTACTTGACGCAGTCGGCCTGTCCCAGTGCCCGCCTCAAGCGGTACAGAGTCACGTGGAACGAGGCACGGAGCTTGGCTGGCGACAGGTCCGGCCAGAGGTCGCGCCCGATTTGCTCCTTGGTCCGTGTGCGATGGCACAACAGGTAATAGAGCAGCTCCTTGGGCTTGGTCATGCCCCATTCAGCGTTTGGAATCTGCGCGTTGCCGCGCAGGATGCGGTGATCGCCGAGCGCATACACACGGAGGACGGGCAGGATCGCCTCGGCTGGTCGGGCCTCCGTTTCGCTCGGCGCGCTCACCCTGGCGTCGAACCGCTTGAGCAGCGAGCTGATCAGCGCACCTCCTATCCCACTGCGTACGGCGAACTCGACCACCGGCCTTGTCTCGCGGAGCACCGGCAGGAGGAACTCGTCGTAGCCAAGGTGCAGCAGGCACTCCATCACCGTGTTCACGTTCTCCAGCGCCAGGGGGAACTGACCGGCCAGGTAGTTGGTGTGCGCCAGGTAGAGGCTGGCCTTGGCCAGCTCGCGCTGGGCGCTGCTCTGCGCAAAGACCTCACACGCCGGCACGAGATACTCACGAGCCTGTGGCAGGTTGCCTTGCTGATAGCTGATCACTCCCAGTGACGTCCTGTACAGGCCGATTTCGTAGGTAGAATCGCGCTCCCTGGCATCCTCGTAAGCCTGTCGCACCAGTTCCAGTGCCTGGGTATAGTCGCCTTTCAGGCGATGCGTGTTGCCCATCGCATCCAGCAAGTAGCAGATCAGGGAAGCATCCCGAGCCTGGCGTGCTGCGTCGAGACCCTCCTGGTAGGCGGCCAGTGCCTCAGCAAGCCTGCCCTGGTCCTGGTGAACGTCGCCCATGCCCGCTAGGATGTAGGCCCGGGAACGGTCGAGGCCGGCCTTCTTGGCTCTGCTGAGACCATCCTCGTACAGCTCCAGGGCCTCCGCGTATTCACCGCGATAGTAATGACCCACCGCAATGTTGTTGATGGTCAGAGCTGCCATGCCGATGTTGCCAATCTGTTCCCAGAGGTCGAGCGCCTGCCGGAAATGCGACTCGGAACCGGTCAGGTTTCCCACCCAGCGCAGGATCACGCCCAGGTCGTTGTGCACGTGGGCGATGTTGGTCAAGTAACCAGTCCGCTCGTAGACAGCAAGGGCGATTCTGAGTTCCGCCTCTCCTTCAGCCAAGCTGCCTAGGCTGGCCAGGCAGATGCCAATCTGCCGGTGGGCCGAGGCAACGAGCTCTATGACCTCGGTGGTCTGCTCGCTGCCCTCAACCAATGCCAGAGCATCGCGGCAGGCGGAAATGGCCCGGCGGAAATCGCCACCGATATGCAGCCCGGCACTCTGATGGACCAGCGTCTGCGCCTGACCTATCGCATCGCCGAGGGTCTTGAACGCAGCGCGCGCCTGCTCAAACAGAGCCGCCGCCCGCTCCAGCTTGCCGACGTCTGAATAGATCTTGGCGCGCAGAAACAACAGATGAGGCCTGGATTGAACCATGTCTGCTGGCAGTGCGTCGAGCCAGCCGGCGAGGGTTTCGAGTTTGCCCGAATCGTAAGTTGGGTTGGCAATCTCCAGAACCGCGTCTGTGGCCCGCTGGTAGTCACTAGCGGCGAGAAAGTGAGCTACAGCCTGCTCGGCCTGGTGATTGGTCCTGAGTGCCTCGGCGGCGCGCAGGTGCAGGTCGCGGATCTGCTCGGGATGCTCCTCCTGCAGCCTGGTCTGGAGGAATTCGCGAAACAGGTGATGATACCTGTACCAGCGCTCCTCATCACGTTCCAGCCGGGTGACGAACAGATTGCGGTCTTCCAGCAGTTTGAGCGTTTCTCGCGAGCCGCTCTGGCCCAGCATCTCGTCGCAGAGAACGGGACTCATTTCTTCCAGGACACTGGTCGACAGCAAGAACTTGCGCAGCGCCGCCGGCTGCTCATTGAGGACCTCGCTGGCCAGATAGTCATACACCCGGCTGTCCGAGCCCTGGATGCGGATGACACCCTCAAAGAGCCCCTTCCACATGGTATGCGTGGTGAGGAGAATGCCGGTGATCCATCCCTCTGACTTTTCGGCCAGTTCCTGCGCAGCGCGGTCCGGCAAGTGCTGGCCATAGTTCTGCGAGAGCAGGGATTGGATCTCCTCGGCGGTAAAGCGCAACTCCTTGACGCCCAGACCGGCGATCTGCTGACGAGCCGTCAGCAGGGCCAGGCCGCGCGGAGTGAGGGTAGGGATGCTGCGGCTGGAGATGATAAAGTGGCAGTTCTCAGGAAGGTGCTGAACGAGGGTGTCGACGACCTGGTTGACCGAACGGCTGCTGTCGACCAGGTGATAGTCGTCGATGGCCACAACGAAATAGTCGGGTATGGTCTCGTAGATTTCGTTGACCAGCGAGCCAACAAAGAGGCTCAGGTCGGCCGTACTGTCAGGGGATTGCAGCAGACGCAGCGAGTCGTGGCCGAACTGAGGAAAATGGTGACTGATGGCGGCGATGAGGTACTCGAGAAACACGCGCGGGTCGCGGGCCGACTGAGTGACCGAGAGCCAGCACACCGGAAGATCCGTGTCGTGCACATAGTCGATAAGCAGAGAGGTCTTGCCATAGCCGGCGGAGGCGGAGATCAGGATCAGCTTGCGGTCGATGTGGTCGTGGATGAAATCGACCAGCCGGGGGCGGCGCAGCAGATCCGGCCGCTTCTTGGGCGTCAGTATCTGGGTTACAAAGAGAGGCGCTTGATCAGGCATCGTACTGACCCCTCTTCCTGGCTGGTGAACTGAGACTGGCTCCTCGAACCGCCATTATACCACACGCCCGGCTGCTGGCATCAGGAGGACCATTGACTCCCGTCGGCACGACCCTATAATGCCCGCACCATGGAATCCCCGTTCCTGCACTTGTCCGGGTTGTTGCGCGCCATCGGTCTCTTTCTGAGCGGGGTGTGCCACCAACTGCCAGAGCACACGCTCGCCGCTGCGGCCGGACAAATGCCGCTCTGCGCGCGATGTACCGGCACCTACTGGGGCGCGGCCTTGGGCTTTCTGTTCCTGTGGCGCCAGCGCTCGCCACGAGCCGCACGCCTGCCACGAGCAGAGGTGATGCTGTTCCTGACCGGGCTGTCGTTCCTCTGGCTGATCGACGGAGCAAACTCGTACCTCAACTTTTTGACTGGCGATGTGTGGCTCTACCAGCCAAACAATGCTCTGCGCCTGGCGACCGGCCTGGGCTTTGGCTTCGCTCTGGGTGCAGTAGTGTGGCCGCTTTTCAACGCCTCTGTGTGGAAAGAACCGTCCGCGGAACGCGCGTTGAGCAGTTGGCGCGAACTGAGCGTGGCGCTGGCTGGACTCGTCGGCTTATGGCTGGCACTGCTTGTTGGCGGCCCGCTCCTGGGGTGGCTGGTAGCACCACTGGATGCTATTGCGGTGGTATTCGTGCTCACCGTTGTGAACACGATGATTGCTCTGACGGCTCTGCGCAGGGAGAATCAGGCCGAAGGGTGGCGCGATGCCCGCCTTCCGCTTGGTTTGGGGCTGGCGCTGGCGATTGCTGAGGTGATTGGGATTGCCTTGCTGCGCTATTTTCTTGCGCGGTCGCTGCCCTGAGTTGTCTGCTCAAGCGCTTGTGCTGTATACTCGACTCACCTAACAGCGTACTTGAGGAGGTCCTCAATGAGGTTTTCTTGTCTGCAGGAGAACCTGGCCAAAGGCGTGGCCACCGTTGGACGTGCTGTGGCAACGCGCAGCACGCTGCCTGTGCTCTCCAATATCCTCCTGGCCACGGACGAAGGCAGACTCAAACTGACCGCCACGAACCTTGAAGTAGGCATCAATTGCTGGATTGGGGCGAAGGTGGAGGAAGACGGTGCCACGACCGTGCCGGCCCGGCTGCTGGCTGATTTCGTGAACTCGCTTCCTCCCGAGCGCATCGACGTGCAGCTGATCACTCGCACGCAAACACTCAGCCTCAAGTGCGCCAACTATGAGGCGAATATCAAAGGCATTGATGCCCAGGAATTCCCGTTGATTATGGCCCTGGGTGACGACATGGCGGTGAGCATCGAGCCACAGACTCTCCGCGAGATGATCAATCAGGTAGCTTTCGCCGCGGCGATGGATGAGAGCCGCCCGGTGCTGGCAGGGGTGCAGGCCGAACTCGCTGGTTCTCGCCTGACGATGGCCGCCGCGGATGGCTTTCGACTCTCAGTGCGGAGCGCCGAGCTGAGCGCACCAGCGCCCGTTGCGACCACGGTGGTTATCCCCGCCCGTGCGCTGCAAGAAGTAGCCCGTCTGTGCGCCGACGAAGAAAACCCGGTCAAGATGTCCATTGCGGCCAACAAGAGCCAGGTCTATTTCCATATGACCAATGTTGATCTGGTCTCGCAGTTGGTCGAGGGCAATTTCCCGGAATACAGGTTGATTATTCCCAAAAGCCATGCTACGAGGACGGTGGTCGATTCGGCCGCCCTGCTTCAGGCAATCAAAATCGCCTCGTACTTTGCCCGCGACTCGTCCAACATCGTGCGGCTCAAGATCGCGTCCGGTGAGGGAGGAAGCGGTGCCAAGTTGACGGTCTTGGCCAGCAGCGCCGAGCTGGGTGACAACGTTACCGAGATGGATGCTGAGGTTGAGGGTGGGGGGATCGAGATCGCCTTCAACGCCAGGTACCTGCTGGACGTATTCAGCGTGATCGCCGCGCCCAGGGTGGCCCTTGAGACCTCGAACCCGCAGAGTCCGGGGGTGATTCACCCGGCTGGCGATGACCGATTCATCCACGTCATCATGCCGATGAATATTGGCCGTTAACTGAGGCCGAAAACCAAGACCCCCGCCGTCAGGCGGGGGTCTTTTCGACTAGTTCGTTGGCGTACCTGTGCAGCATGGCCTCGGTGATGCCGCCAGCGCGGACAATCTCCCCAAACAGTCGGCCACTGGCGGTAAGCGTGCGCTGTCCGGTGGTGATATCGAGGGCAATCAGGCCAAAGCGAGCCGCAAAGCCCTCCTTCCACTCGAAGTTGTCCACCAGAGACCAGAAGTACACCCCCTTAACGGGCACCCCTTGGGCGATGGCGCGATGCATCGCTGCAAGGTGGGTGACCAGGAACCGGGGGCGCTTGCTGTCATCGTTGTCCGGGAGGCCCGTCTCGGTGACGTAGATGGGCTTGCCGTAGCGCTCCAGCCGCTTGAGCAGTCGGTACAGACCCTCGGGATAGATCTCGCCCCAGCCATCCATACTGTACTCGGCGCCAGGCATAGCGAAACGGCGGCCGAAGAGCATCCCCGGCTGGCGCAGATCAAAGGCAACCATGTCGCGGGAGTAGTAGTTCAACCCGACATAGTCCTGAGAGTCGACCAGCTCGGGGACCTTGACGTTCATTGCCAGCGGCGGGCGCAGGATGCCGTCGGCCGGGGCACTGAGAACGAGTTCGTTGAACAGGTAATCCTGAGCGCGAGCCACCGCACGGTCCAGAGCCGAATCCGGCCGCCATGGATCAAAGAGATGCAGGTGCTGCGCCAGACCTACCCTCGCCTCTGGCTGGAGTCGGTGAATTGCGCGGTAAGCCAAAGCGTGGGCCACGAGTTGATTGCAGATGACGCGGAAAGTAGTCGTAAAACTGTGCTTCTCCGGCGGCCAAATACCCAGAAGGTAGGAGTAGGTAGCATAGACGTTGGGCTCGTTGATCGTGCACCAGAGATTGACCAGGTCGCCCAGTGACTCGACTACTCGCTCGGTGAACTTTTCAAAGCGGCGAATCGTTGCTTCATCGGTCCAGCCGCCTTTGTCGGCCAGCCACAGCGGCGAGACAAAGTGGAACAGGGTGACCATTGGCTCGATGCCGCGGCTGCGCAGTGCGCGCAGGATTTCACGGTAACGCTCGATGGCTGACTCATCCCACTGACCGTCTCGCGGTTCGATGCGGGCCCAGTCCACCGAGAGCCGCAGGGCATTGTGCCCCATAGACTGCGCGAGGTCGAGATCCTGGGCATAGCGGCCCGCCCACCACTCACAGGCCCGCTCGGCGGTGTTGCCATCGCGAATCTTGCCAGGGATTTGCTCCCAGGTCCACCAATCGCTCTGTGCTGGCTGTCCCTCCACCTGGTGGGCTGCGGTGGCAGAACCCCACAGAAAGCCCTCCGGAAAGCGCAGCAGTGCTTCGCCGTCAGGTGCCATTCGTCCTCCCTAGGGGTAAATCTTTTCGAGCATTCGCGGGAAGGCGATGGTCTCGCGGATATGGGAGATGCCACAGATCCAGGCAACCGTGCGCTCGATGCCCAGGCCGAACCCGGAGTGGGGCACCGAACCATAGCGGCGCAGATCCAGGTACCACTCGTAGGCGGAGCGAGTTAGCTTGTGCTGCTTGATGCGTTTTTCCAGCAGCTCCAGGCTGGCCGTGCGCTGGCCTCCGCCGATGATTTCTCCATACCCTTCCGACGCCAACAGGTCCACCGAGAGGCAGGTTTCGGGGCGACCAGGCGTCTCCTCCATGTAAAAGGCCTTGAACGCGGTGGGGTAGTGATGCACAAACACGGGCCGGTCAAAGCTCTCGCCGATGACCGTCTCGTGCGGCGCGCCAAAGTCATCGCCCCACTTGAAGGGCAGCCCCTTCTGGTTTAGCAGGTCCACCGCATCATCATAGGTGATTCGTGGGAAGGGAGTGAGCACCTTTTCCAGACGGGACACATCCCGCTCCAGTGTTCGCAGCTCGGCAGCGCGGTTCTTGAGGACCGTCTGCACGATGTAGCTCACGAATTGCTCTTCCACCTCCATACAACCGTCGAGGTCGACATAGGCCATCTCTGGCTCTACCATCCAGAACTCGGTGAGATGACGGCGCGTCTTGGACTTTTCCGCACGGAATGTTGGCGCAAAGCAGTAGACCTTGCCGAAAGAGCCGATCGTCGCCTCGTTGTAGAGCTGGCCGCTCTGCGTGAGGTAGGCCTTGTCGTCAAAGTAGGTAGTCTCAAAGAGCGTCGTGCTGTCCTCGCAGGAGGAGGGGGTGAGAATTGGCGTATCAACGTTGACGAATCCATTGCTGTCGAGCCAATCCCGCACCGCCCTGGTGATCTCGGCGCGAATGCGCAGGATGGCGTTCTGGCGGGCGGAGCGGATCCACAGGTGGCGGTGCTGCATCAAGAACTCGATCCCGTGGTCCTTCGGAGTGATCGGATAGTCCTTGGCGAGCTGAACGATCTCGACGTTGCTCAGTGACAACTCGAAACCACCGGGAGCGCGGCTGTCGGCGCGGACAGTGCCGGTAACGATGAGGGATGACTCTTGCGCTGCCGCCTGGGCCGCAGCAAAGGCCTCCGGCGAGAGATCCTTCTGCGAAGCCACGCATTGGATCACTCCCGTCCCGTCGCGGACCAGCAAGAACTGCAGCTTGCCCTTGTCCGTGTGATCGTACAGCCAGCCCTTGAGCGTTACCTGCTGACCCACTGCCGCGGCAATGTCTTTGACATAGACCCATTTTGGCATAGCGAGCCTCCCAGTGACGTCGAGTTCCAGCCCGAAGGATAGGCCATTCTAGCGGCAAAGAAATGGGGCGTCAAGGACGGTGATTCAGCAGGGGGATACGCTGTTTGATCCTGTCCGGAACGAGTTGCAGTACGAGACCCACGTCTGGCTGGCGGAAGGTGCCCAGGCCAATCAGCGCAGCGACATAGACCAGGCCCGCCAGGGGAGCCACCACCAGCGCTGGCAGGCTGCGCAGTACAAACAGCGTCCCCGCCATCAGCAGGGCAGCCAGGACGGGGCGCCCAAAGACATCGAGCCAGGGGAGGGTCGTCAGGTTCTTGCGCGTGCAGTAGTAGAAGGGAATGAACAGGGCCAGCTCGGAGAGCACCGTGACCCCGGCGGCAGCGGCATAGCCAAAGCGCGGAATCAAGAGCAGGTTGGAGATGATGTTGAACGCGGCGCCAAATACAAAAGCGCGCGTCAGAAAGCGCTGCTGGTTGATGGCAATGAGGACGTAGTGTGTCACACTGTTGATAAAGCCAATGGGCATGTACCAGATGAGCAGTTGCAGCGCGATCATTGACTGGGGCAGGTACTCGGCACCGGCCAGAACCAGAATTAGGTCCCGGGCCAGAAAGGTGGTGCCCACCGCGACCGGCAATGCCACCAGGATGAGCAGCTTGACCGACAAGATGTAGGCTCGCTTGAGTGACTCGTGGCTGGACTCGGCCATACGCGAGATTAGCGGGAAGATGGCCATGGTGAAGTAAGAGGGAATGATGTCCAGCGCGCGGATGTAGCGGTAGGCTGCACCATAGTAGCCAACTTCGACATCGCCACGCAGCGGCTTGAGCAGCAGCACGTCAACCTGGAAGAACACGCGCGACAGCAGACTGTTGAGCATCAGCGGCAGCGATTCGTGGGCCATACTGCGTGCAAAAGGCGGATCGAACTCGAGCTGGGGATGGAAGAACAACCGCGCGGCCAGGCTGCCCAGAATGAGGGCCGTGATCACGTTGACCAGCAGCGTGCTTGCGGCCATGCCCACAAAACCGTAGCCTGCGAGGAGGGCCAGGGTGCCGAGCGAAACCCGCAGCAGGGTAGTCACGGAGGTAATGGCGGCCGGGTACTCCATCTTTTCATTGGCGTAGAACACCGACGTGAACGCGTCTGACACGAGTGAGGGAATCAGAGCCAGGAAGAAGAAGGCAATGGCCAGCACCGTGTCTCGAGTCAGGCCGGAGAAACGCAGGTAGACCAGCACCACAGCAGCCAGCACGGGCAGCAACGCTAACCACAGGAGCAGCCGCAAGACCGTGCTGTTGCTCACATAGCGGTTGGCTTGGCTGCGGTTCTTGGATATCTCTCTTGTCAGCAGGGTACCCAGACCGAAAAGCAGCGCCGTTTCGAAGTAGCCGATAAAGTTGGTCGCAAACTGAAAGCGCCCGGCCTTCTCTGGTTCGAGGAGGCGCAGATACAACATGGCAAAGGCCATGTCGATCACTCGGTTCAGCAGGGACAGGGCCATCGGGGTCAGCGCGTTCTTGGCGACGCGCTTTACGTCTCCCTGGTCGGTGGCCGGCCGGTAGAGGCGCCGCCACAACCAGTACCCCAGCATGAGCAGCATTGCCACGGCGGAGACAAAGCTGATAAAGATGCCGAGCTTGACCGAGTTCGGCGTGTACTTGAAGCGCACCGAGTGCTTGCCAGGCGCCAGAGCTACAGCCCGGAAGGTGCCGTCGGCGCGCAACAGGGGCACTTCTTGCTCTTCCTGGCCCGGCAGGGTGTCGTAGGCCTTCCACCCGGCGAACCAGTTGTCGGTCAGTACCAGGTAGCCAGGGACGTCGAGCTCTGCTTCTACGGTCACTTCGTTCAGGCCATAGTGGAGCACGTTGGCCGGGTGACAGGCGCGGCCGGCGTCGAGACTGTTCGCCGCCACGTCCTGCTCGAGGATGACAGTCCGGCAAGGGTCAAACGTGCGCAGGGCTTGGTGTCGCGCCAAGGGGTCGGCGACTCCTGTGGCGGAGCAGACAACGAACGCCCGCGGCAGTACGCTCTCGTTGCGATAGACCCGCAGTTCGCCCTCGTAGACCAGCGTCCACTGTGGATCATCGATGGTCTGTGGAGTGAGAACGTACTTGACGTTCAGCAGGTCAAGCAGGGGAGAATCGAGGGACGAGCGCTGGCTCAGAGGCGCGATGCGATTGTAGAGCAGCTCGCTCTGCGGCTCGAGCAGTTGCATGAACTCGACGTACTGACGCGAGATGATCGAGTCGTAGCCGCGCACATCTGAGAGGCCATAGAGCATCGCTCCATTGGCGTTGAGCGCCTTGTCGGCCTGGTAAGTGGTCAGGCGCCACAGGCTCTGGTCCTGACGCAAAAAGTGGATCAGCTCTGGCTCGAGGTCGAGGATGGCCGGGTCAGCGCGCGGGTAAAAGCCGGAGCCGATGACAAACAACTCTGCCACCAGCACCAGCAGACCCAGGGCTTGCCACAGGGGAACCCGCCAAATGCGCCAACGCTTTGTACTCAGGCAGAGCGTCAGCCCCGCGCCGACCAGCGCCACAAAGAAGATGGCCAGGTTGCGGAACTGGTACGAGTAGAAGGCACGCCCGTCGGCAAAGGCCTCCGACGCCAGGGCCAGCGACTGCACAGCGCGCTGGCCAAGGGCGATGAATGGCCCGGGCTTGAGCAGACTCAAGCCAAGAACGCCAAGGCCAAGAAGGCCGCCGGATGCAGCCAGGCCGCCAAGCAAAGACGGCAGCCTGGTGCGGCTCCTTCCTCCCTCACTGGCCAGCCACGAAGCGCCCCAGCCGGCCAGCACGGATACGCTGAGCGTGTAGGGAAAGATCCACCGGAACGGGCTGTGGAGCTGCTTCACCCCGGGCAACAAGTAGTAGAGCAGGGCGTACAGGGGAGTGCCAAAGACAAAGAGCAGCGAGAGCACAGCCAGCGAGGCAAAGATCCCAACGTACTTGCTGCGTTTCTTTAGAACCGCCACCAGGGCGAGAAGTAGAGGCAGCACGCCTACGTAGCTGGCACCCTCGACATAGTTCTTGACATCCCAGTAGATGGTCTGGATGGTCTCGCCGCGCACATTGCGGAGGGTGGTGATGGTCTCTCGCGACAGGACGTCCAGGTAGCTGTGGTGGGTTGGATTGCCAAAAAAGTCCGGCACCAGGAAGGCGATCAGCCGACGCCAGCGGTAGGCCCAGCCGACAACCTGCTGGTATGTCGCCGACTCCTGGCGAAAGTTCTGGGTGACAACCTCAAAGAGCGGCACAACCTGAATGGCAGCCAGGCCGATGCCCAGCAGCACCAGGATGATCAACCCCAGAGCAAGTTTGCCAACCTGGGCGGTGTTGCGCGTCTGGTGCCAGAGCACTGCCAGGCGACAGAGAGCATAAAAGCCGCTCACCAGGAGCACATAGTAGGCAATCTCCACGTGTCCAGCCAGAAACTGGAGTCCCAGCGCCAGTGCGCCAAGCGCGATCCAGGGCAAATAGGAAACAGGAGCGGGCCGTTCATCGCGCAGCAGCGGTTCCTGGGTGCGGATCAATCGCTCGATGACGGCCAGGAGCAACGGCAGCCACGACGCGGCGGCGATGATCATCGGATGCACGATGCTGACCGTCATAAAGCCGCTGAAGGTGAAGGCAATGGCCGCTACGATGCCGCCGATTCGCCTCATGCCGATGGTTCGGCAGAATATGTACATGAAGGCGCCGGCCAGAAGCAGTTGGGCGACAGTGAACCAGCCATAGGCTTTGACCAAAGGGAGAACGTAGAAGATGGCAGAGAGCGGATAGAGGGCCGAATGCTGCCCGGCCGCCAGGAACGGCAGGCCCGAGAGGATGTACGGGTTCCACAGCGGCACCTGATGCGACTGGAGCGCCTGCACAATCAGGCGCTTCCAGGCATAGTTCTGCAGGATGAGGTCGCTCAGCAACTCGTTGTGAGGGACCTGAACCTGGAAGCGGCCAGCGTAGCTCTTCCAGGGCTCGAAGGCAAAGAGGTTGTCCAGCGGAAGGAGAGTCTTGCGGCCCAGCGTGACCGGCCAGAAGAAGGCCACGAGCAATAACAGCAGCCCGAGCAGCAGTCCCAGGTTGTAGAGACTCTTGCGCGTCAAAGTTAGGCAGCCCTTCTAAGCTGCCTCTTCATGAAGCAGGCTCCTGGCCTCTGAGGCGTCTTCTGCCCGGACGAGCAACCGTACTGCCCCTATGCCGTCCACCGTAACGCCCATGAGGCGGCTGGCCGAGTCATAAGCGAGCATTACCGGGATTCCTGCCGCCTCCAACTTGGACTTGGCCACCGCGGCGCGCATATGTCCCTGCGCGGCATAGACCTCAACGAGTTCATCAGAGTCGGCCTGTTCGTCGGCGGGCTCGTCAGGCTCGGTGCGCACGCGAGTTACCAGCAGCAAGCCATCGATCAGCCTTACAGTGGCCAGTGGCGCGGTCATCACATTGCTGACCCCTCGTGCCGGGCCGAAGGATAGCGTGGCATTGTCCAGGGTCCATTGAAGGCCAGTGGTGGTGATCCCCGTGGCGTCTCGTCCCAGGGGCAGCAGGGTAACGATATCCCCTGCCTCCCCCTCGAACTCGAGCTGGGCTCCGCCACGCAGCAGCCAGAGCTGATTGCTGCCCGCGATGAGGGTCGCTGGCACTCGTTCCAGCTCGGGCATGGCCAGGAGCAGTACGTTGGCCAGAGTATGGTCCAGACGATCACCTACTGCTCCCAGCAGCACGATCTCCGACGCGCCAGCATCGAGCGCATAATGGATCGCGAGTTCGGTGTCGGTCTCGTCCTTCTGTGCGGGATAGGTGACGAACTTGACCTGGCGTTCTTCGAGCTGAGCCCTGAGCTCGTCAGGGAGAGAGTCCAGGTCTCCAATAACCACGGCGGGCTCGAGGCCAAGCTCCAGGGCGACTTCGGTGCCGCCATCGGCAGCGACAATCAGGTCGTCTTCCCGAACAAAGTCGACATAGGTCTCATCGGCCTCAACATAGCCATTGGCCACGACGATTGCGCGCATCAGATCCCTTTCCGGTGTCCGAATGTCTGCCCATTCTACCACAAACGGGGTGAGACAAATAAGCCCGGCCCCAATTCAGGGCCGGGCTCTTGACAATCGACAGTCCAGACTAGGCGCGTTCGACGCCAGGCAGGAACTTGACTGCTTTGCGGCGTTTTTGCTGGGACTTGACATCCATCTCCAGTGCGGCCATCTCGGTGGAGATGAGCTTTTCCAGGGCAGCTACCCAGGCACCCGACTTGACCTGGCTATTGCGCACACGATGGCGCTTGACCAGCAGGGCCTCCGGAGCGGGGCAAATCTGCGTGCAGGCACCACAGTAGACGCAGAACTGCTCATGGAGAACCAGTTGGCCGTCTTCCATCACCAGGGCGTGGGTCGGGCAGATGTCGGCGCAAGCCTGACACCCGGCCGGGCAGAGGCTGCGCTCTAGACGGATGATTCCCTCAAAGGGATGGGTGACAGAGAAGCCCTCCTGGCTGGCGACCTCGCACTGCTTGCAGTAGATGCAGTTGCTGGTGTCAACCTGAACGTCCTTCAGCGCCGTAAGCTTGCCCGACTTGTCGCGCTTGCCGTCCACAGTGATCACTTCGGTCGGGCAGGCACTGGCCGCGGCCTCGGCCGACCGGGGCGTGAGCCTGGCTATGTCCCACTTGATTTCCTTGAAGAGCACCGGGAAGGCCTCATAGTCCCACACCGGGATATGGGTCTTGCCGTCAACCAGCATGCTGAGCGCGTTGACCGGACACACCACCACACACTCGCCGCAAAAGTTGCACTTGTTGGCGTCAATGTCCAGGCTCGGACGCTGAACCATGCGGCCGTTGTCGAGCACGCCCTTGGCCAGAGACATAGCCGACATAGGACAGACCGCCGTACACAGCTCGCAGCCCACGCAGCGCTGGCGGTCCACCGTAAGCAGGTGGCTACGCGTGATCAACTTCCGGTCGAGCACCAGACTCTGCGCATCAGTGCGCTTGATCGTCTCACCGCGTCTCATAGTTCCTCCGCCCTTCTGGTAGAGACCCGCCCGTTCTCATCGCGGCTCAGCACCGTGATCAGGTTGCCATCGGCGTCATGCAGATTGATGGTCAGCGGCATCTGGCCGGGCATGGCGTGGGTGGCGCATCCGAAGCAAGGGTCGTAGGCGCGGAAGGCCATTTCTACCTGGTTGAGCAGACCCTGGGTGACCGGCTTGCCCGGCTTGATCACACCTTCGGCCGCCTTTTGCACGGACATGCAGATGGGTGCGTGGTTGTTGGTGGTGCCAACGACAAGGTTGACCTTGCGCAAGAGGCCGCGCTCATCGGTGATGTAGTGGTGGGTGAGCGTACCGCGCGGCGCCTCGACGATGCCAACCCCTTCGTCTGGCGTTGCCGTAGGGATGGTGCGTATGTTGGTGCTGGTGATTTCCGGATCGCGTGCCAGCTCGAGCGCGCGTTCTCCCGCGTAGAGCAGCTCGATGAGCCGTGCCCAGTGCGTGGCCAGCGTGGCGTGTACCGGCTTGCCACCCATCGCGTCGTAAAAGCGCTCATAGTGCTGCTGGGCGAGCGGCGTAGCCAGGCCATCCGCTGCGTTGCAGCGCGAGAGCGGCGTGGCGCGGTAGATGCCGCTATCCTTGCCGTCGACAAAGCCCTTCCAGCCGACGTTCTTGAGGTAGGGGAACTTTAAGTAGGTCCAGGGCTCGACACGCTCGGCAATGTGCTCCAAGTACTCATTGGGGCCGTACTTGATGAACTCTTTGCCGTCCGGGTCGACCACGCGAACCTTGCCATCGTAAAAGTTGCTCCGATTGTGCTCGTCGACC
Source organism: Chloroflexi bacterium ADurb.Bin180 (assembly GCA_002070215.1). Classification (NCBI taxonomy): domain Bacteria; kingdom Bacillati; phylum Chloroflexota; species Chloroflexi bacterium ADurb.Bin180. The sequence goes on from MWCV01000033.1 coordinate 27,971, forward strand.
AGACCCATGCTGTAGGTGCGGTGGGTAAAGTCCTCGCTCTTGATCATGGCGACGTACTGTTTGTTCTTGAGCACTATGTCTTCGAACAGCTTGAGTGACAGTTGGCCGAAGTCGACGCATCCCTGGCCAATCTGCTCCAGCCGTACGCGCTCCTGTTCACTGATCGGCTTGCTCACGCCGCCGGGCAGCGTGCCCACAGGATTGATGTAGCGTCCGCCGATGATGGCCACTGCCTCATGGGTGTCCTGCAGCGCCTGGATGACCTTGCTGCCGATGTCGAGCCCGACCTTGGCGATCACGCCAAAGATGTTGCGCTCGGCCGGAGGGGCGTCGGGACCGACCACAAAGTCCGGGCCGCCCAGGATGTAAAAGTGGGTGGCGTGGTCCGCGACAAAGAAAAAGGTGTACATCATCTCGCGGATCTTTTTCGCTGCCGGAGGCGGGTCCACGTGATAGACGGCATCGGCAGCCTTGACGGCGGCCATATGGTGGGCCGTCGGGCACACCCCGCAGATGCGCTGGGTGATGCGCGGCATCTCCTCTACCGGGCGCCCCTCGCAGAACTTTTCAAAGCCGCGCAGCTCGGGAATCTGGAAATAGGTCCTGGCAACCTTTCCCGCCTTGTCCAGGAAGATGTTGATGCTGCCGTGCCCTTCCAGGCGGGTGATTGGGTCGATACGGATCTTGGTGGTTTCTGTCATTTCTTCTTTTCCTCAGCCCACTTGGTCTGCTGCAACTGCGAATCGGCCAGACTAAAGCGGTACAAGGTGCCAACCGGGTCGGCGATCTGCTGCACCAGTTGCTCCACATCGGCCTCGGGGTCGATAACGGCCATGATCGCGCTGAGGAGCTTGGCACCCTGGTCCTTTACGCCTTCGGGCGGACCGTAGCATCCGCGGCAGGGCATTCCGACGTGAATGCAAGGCCTCCCGCAGCCGGCGCGCGTAGCAGGCCCGGAGCAGATGATGCCTTGCTCCAGGAAGCATTTGTTCGGGTCGGCGATCACCTCATGCGGCCGCACGAACTTTTTCACCTTGGTGCCATCGCGGATTCGCTCACACTCCTCGCAGAGGTTCTTGGTGCCCGCGCCAAGGACTGCGCCCACCGGCGGCAGCTTGCCGTCGATGATGGTCTGGAGCACAGCCCAGACCTGAGAGGCCACAGGCGGGCACCCCGGCACTGAGTACTCCACCGGCACCACCATACCCACCGGCTTGACCCAGTCGTAGAACTCGGGCAGCTCGAGGCTGCCTTCCGGCACCTTGCTGTGCGGTGTGGGGATGACGCCGTTGGGGTTCTCGGTTGAAGGCGTCTCCTCGTAGACACGAGTGAGGATGTCGCCCCGGTTGTAGAGGTTGGCCAGGCCGGGGATGCAGCCTTCGTAGGCGCAGGACCCGAATGCGACCATGATCTTGGACTTGAGGCGAAGTAGCTTGGCAATGTGCTCGTTCTCCGACGTGCGGACGCTGCCATTGAACAGGCAGACGTCGATGTGCTTGTCGGGCATTGCCTCAACGTCCGAGTACTTGAAATCCATCGCCGCCGGCCAGAAAAGGATGTCCGCCGCCTCCTTGAGTTTGAGGAGGTTGTGGCCAATCTCCACGACCGCCACGTCGCATCCGCCGCAGCTCGCCGCCCAGTAGATCGCGACCTTGAGTTTGCTGTTCTTTGCCATTCTTGTCTCCGTGTTCCTAAGCGACCGGAACCCGGGCCGACTTGAGCTCGGCTACCAGGTCCATGATCATCGCCGGAAGTCTGCCGCGTTCCTCGGTTCCTATCTGCACAAAGCGCACTCGGCCGGTGTCCAGACCAACCTGTTCGAACATGTTGCGGAGGGTGTGCATTCGGCCCTGCGCGATGCGCGTGCCCTGCTTGTAGTGGCACTGGCCTGGCTCGCAGCCGGCCACGAGAACTGCCGCGACGCCAGCCTGCAACGCCGACAACACAAAGGTGGGGTCGACCCTTCCCGAGCAGGGAACGGTTACTACGCGGACGTTCGGTGGCAGCTCAGCCATCGCTGCGCGGTCATCTTCCGCGCGGAGGTTCCAACTGCAGTTAAAGACCAGCACCTTGGGCTCGCCACCCCTGGTCTTCTTGAGCCAGTGTCCCGCCTGGATCCGGGCAGCGATCTTCTCGTTGCTGTGGTCCTCCACCGTGATCGCCGAGAGCGGGCACGCCGCGGCGCAGATGCCACAGGCCATACAGAGCGCCTTGTTCGTCTGCGAGACCTTGCGCTCTTTGCCGTCGATGGTTTTGACTACCAACGACAAGGCTCCATAGGGACAGGCCTTTTCGCACACGTCACAGCCAGAGCACTTTTCCTCGTCCACCTGGGAGGTGGGCAGCGGAGACTCGTAGCCTTCGCGCACGGCGATGTTCTTGATGGCCTGCATCAGCTCCGAGATGCGGATGCCCTGCGGACAGTGGGGGTAGCAGAGGTCACAGGATGAGCAGTGCCAGATCGTTGGGTTCTCAAAGGTCTCCTGGCGCATGTCGAGCATGACCATGCGCAGGATTCGCCGCGGGTTATAGTCGGGACAGGTCTGGTTGATGAGACACATGCTCACACACGTGCCACAGGAGTAGCAGCGCTGCAGATGCTGCCCGCCTGGCTCGGCCATGACCTCGTCCTTGAAACTGCGGACCGTCTTTTCTGCGTGTTCCATGGCTGTCTCCCTCGCTATACCTTGGCCAGCTCAAGTGCACGGGCCACTTCGGGGATCTCAGGCAGCCGGCGAACGCGCCGCTCAAGCTCGGGCCTGGTCCGCTCGATCTCTTCCTTCAGCGCCTGGGGATCGATCTTTCGCAGCGCCCCATCCATCTCGCGGATGACCTGAGCGTACTTGGCGCCTTCAGCCGCCGAGATCCACTCAACCCGGAAGCGCTGCGGTGAGATGCCGAGGTCCACCAGACGCTTGGTCAGCTTCTCAAAGCGCTCGGCACCCACGCGTTGCCCGGTGATATAGTGACAGTCCTGCGGGTGGCAGCCGGATACCAGGACCATTCCCGCCCCCAGGCGGAACGCCTCGTAGACAAAGTCCTGGTCCATTCGAGCGGAGCACATCACGCGGAGTCCACGCTGCGATGCCGGGTACTCAAAGTGGCTC
>MWCV01000034.1 GCA_002070215.1 Chloroflexi bacterium ADurb.Bin180
ATCATCGACATCGCCAACCCCGCTGCTCCCACCGAGGTGGGTTTCTACGACACGCCGGGCTCTGCGCTGGCCGTCGCCCTGGCCGGACACCATGCCTACGTCGCGGATGGGGGTGGCGGCCTGCGCATCATCGACATCGCCAACCCCGCCGCTCCCACCGCGGTCGGTTTCTACGACACGCCGGGCTGGGCATACGGCGTCGCCCTGGCCGGACACTATGCCTACGTTGCGGATTACGACGGGGGCCTGCGCATTATCGACATTGGTAACCCCGCCGCTCCCACCGAGGTCGGTTTCTACGACACGCCGGGCTGGGCGCTGGGCGTTGCCCTGGCCGGACACTATGCCTACGTCGCGGATGGGGACGGCGGTCTGGTCATCCTGCGCCTGCTGCGCGACAAGGTCACTGCGATCCTCCCGTTGCAGGGCGGCGACCTGAGCTCCACGGCAGGGGACGCACAATTCTTGTTCCCCCCCGGTTCGTTCACTTCCACCGTCAGCCTGACCTACCGCCAGCTCTGGGTCGATGAGAATACGAGCCCGCTTACCGGCATCGGCCGCACCTTTGACCTGAGCGCGGTCTACCGGGACACGGGCCAGGTCGCGGCGCTCGCGCCGGGGCACACCTTCACCGCGACCCTGCACTACACGGACGCCGAGCGCGGCGGGGCCATCGAGAGCACGCTGGCTCTGTATAGCTGGGATGGCAGTGCCTGGGTCAAGGAACCGACCAGTGTGCTCGATGCGGGGACCAACACCATCACCGCGGCCCCGAACCATCTGGGCCTCTTTGCGGTGCTGGGGAACACGCTCCGCCTGACATTGCCGGTGGTGGTAAAGAGGAACTGAGTCAGGACTGCCAGCCACCCCGTCGAAGAGGTGGGGGCCAACCACGAATCTGGGCCACGAATGCACGAATAGGATACCGCTTGTTCGAGGCAACTGGTGATTCCACAGGGTGGCTTCCGTTGTGTCGTTGCATTGCTGTGCTGCCGCCCCACAGACGAGGCGTGACCGATTCGTGCATTCGTGTGTCATTCGTGGTTGGCCGAACTCACCCCTCGCGCCCGGCCTTTTTCACGCTATCGCGCCCCAGGCGCTGTACAGCACCATCGGCCCGGGGACTCGGAAAGACGCGCCGGTACTCTAGTCGCCGGCGCCCAAAGTTGAAGAGCAGGCCTACTGCCGCCTCCGTCGCTTTCAGGTAGTTGATCACCTGGCCAAGCTCGTCGTCGGTCAATTGATGGGGAAAGGCTTTGACCTCCACGACGACACCGCCCTCCACGAACAGGTCGAGGAAGAACAGCGCCACAGGAACCCCGCCGTGGCTCACTTGCACACGGAATTGTGATTCAGCGTCGATATGCCGCTCGCGCAGTTCAGCAGCCAGAGCACGCTCGTAGACCTCTTCTTTGTAGCCCGGACCCAGACTGTTGTGGACGGCCATGGCCGCACCGATGATGCGATAGGTAAGGTCGTTTCCAGTGGCGTCTTGAACGAGCTTGCCCACGGCTCGACTCCTGTGTGCTCCGTCCGCCGACTACCCCGCCGAAGAGATGGGGGGCGAACGGCGAATCTGGGCCACGAGTGCACGAATGCGCGCTGTCCGATTCGTGTATTCGTGACCCTATTCGTGGTCGGCCTTTTCTACGGCCTGATCGATATCCCCAGCGCGGCCAGGATAGCTACAATGAGCGGCGCGATGGCAATGGCCGGCAGCAGGCTGGCCACGCGGATACGCTTGAGGTCCAGCAGCAAGAGGCTGATACCCATCATCACCACGCCGCCGGCAGCGCTCATCTCGGTGACCATCGCCTCGCTCAGGCCCACCTTAGCCACCGCCGCCAACAGGCTGATGCTGCCCTGCATCACCAGAACCGAGGCTGCGGAGAACAGCACCCCAATCCCCAGCGAGGCGGCCAGGGCCAGAGAGGCGAACCCGTCCAGCAGCGACTTGATGGCCAGCAGGCTATAGTCACCAACCATGCCATCGCGAATGGAGCCCAGAATTGCCATCGGGCCGACGCAAAAAATCAGGCTGGCGGTAACAAACCCCTCGGCCAGGCTGGCCGAACTGCTGCTTTTGAACCTGGCCTGCAGGCGGTCGCCCAGCGTTTGTAGCCCTTGCTCGATTCTGAGCCACTCGCCGCTGACCGCACCGAGCAGGATGCTGCCCATCACGATCAGGATATTCGCTGTCCCCAACGCCATCCGCAGACCAGCGACCAGGGTCACCAGGCCCAGGCCGTGCATCACTGTAGTACGCATCCGGTCCGGCAGCCGCTGCCCGAGCAGCAGGCCCAAGCTGGCACCGATCACCACAGCCAGCGTATTCAACAGAGTACCCGTCAACGTTCTGCTTCCTTTCCACAAACAAGCGAGGTGGCGGCCCACCCTCCTTTGGAGAGAGTCGAGAGCCGCCACCCGTTTCGGTGGTACTGTGCTGACTAGCTGCCCTGCGCTTCCCGCATCCAGAAGCACACCATCTCGTCGGTGCGAAAGTTGACGCTGACCAGTTTCCAGCCCTCTGCCCCGCGCTGGTTCAGAATGTGCTGGATGGCTTTGGTATTAGCATTGGGCAGGTTGTCAAAGAAGCAGGCCCCCTTTTCGGTGCAGAACAGCACCGGCTCTTCGCGGGTGCCGTCATAGCCCAGCTTCTCTCGAACCGCCACCACTTGCTCGATCGAGTAAGAGGTGATGTCGTACTCGTACTTTTTCATCGCTGCTCCATTCTCATTGGACCGGCAGGGCTTTCCTGTTGCCCTGCTGCCCTCATCCGCCGTCGAACATGGGGAACTCTTGAGCGTCAAAGTACCAGGCCCCCTGGTTGGTCAGATAGTCCAGTGTCTTTTGCAGGTAGACAAAGTGGTCATTCTCCTGTTTGGCCAGGAAGGCAAAAACCTCTTTGCCGGTCGGGTCGTCGGTCTCTTTCTGCGCCTGGCTGTAGGCCTGGTAACCCTTTTCCTCAAAAGCCATGGCCAGCCTGAGTGCATCAGCGTCCGTGGCCTTCGAACCGATGGTCAGCGCAACATCCTTCTGTTGGGGAAAGAGTCGTACTGGGGCCTGCGGCTCGCAGACCCTGGCCTCGTCCAGCGCCAACCACTCTTGCCCACTCTCTATCTTTTCGTACTGGGCCTGCAACAATCGGATATGCTCAACCTCGTCCCTGGCTAGCGCTTCAAAGACAGCCTTGCCAGCCGGGTCTTGGACGTGCCGGGCGGCTTCTTCATAAAAGACCTTGCCTTGCCGCTCGACCTCCAGCGCCCTGTCGAGCGCGGCCAGAGCTGCTTTGCAGACAGCTTCTTCCATTCGCACCCCCCCTTCAGTGGCCGTGTCTGGCTAGTCCGACCAGCCTCCGAGCGTCACCATCGACTCGTAGTTGGCCATCAGCAGATTAAAGTGGTCGCGCTCCTGAGACGCCAAGAACTCGTACAATTGTCGCGCTACCGGGTCCTTGGCCTTCTCCGCCTCAGTCCGATACAGGTCATAGCTCTTGTTCTCCATGTCCAGACCGGTCAGAATGGCCTCGACGTCATCCGGGTCGGCATTCACCGCCTTGGCCAGTCCCTCGCGGCCGCGGGGAAAGATCTCGGGCGCCAGCTCGCACGCCGGTCCCTGCGTCTCCAGCAGTTCGACCCAGTATCCCTCTTTGATGAGGTTCAAGATCTCGCGCTGGATCAGTTTTTCGTGGGCTACTTCGTCCTTGGCCAGCTGGCGAAAGATCTTTTTGCCCTTGGGGTTCTTGATCCTCTTCGCCGCCTGCGAATAAAAGGCCTGCCCCTGCTGCTCAAGGCACTTGGCATCTTCCAATACCTGCATTGCGCTTTTGACTTCTTTCTCTGCCATCAGAACTCTCCTCTTCGTTCGAGTGTGAATTAGGCAAGGCTCAACTCGGCCGCTTGACGGCGACCGGCTCGAACATAGCTTAGCCGCACCTTGCTGCCCGCCCCCAGTTTTGACACAGTGTCCCGCAGGTCCGCTGCAGAACGCACCGGTTCTCCATTGATCTCGACGATCACGTCTCGCGCTACCAGCCCTGCCAGTTCTGCCGCAGAACCGCTCTTCACCCGACCAACAAAGGCTCCCTCGATCCCGGCCTTCGGCAGGGCATCAGCTACCGAAAGCCCGAGCTCTACCCTGGCCGCCTGTTTCGCTGCCAGCAACCGCTCCAGTTTGGCCCGGTCGAACCCGACCACCACATGATCATCTACCGTGATGACCGGCACTCCCTGCTGTCCCGACAGGCGGATCATCCGCATGGCCGCTTTCTGGTCCATCTGCACATTGTACTCTGTGAAAGCAATTCCCCGTTGCGAAAGAAACCCTTTCGCCTGAGTGCAATACGGTCAAGTGTTGGTCGAGTAGACTTCTACTCGCATAGCCACGCTCCTCCCTGGCTAGACGTACTCCATCTTCAGCGACTCGTAGTCTTCCGCCGATGTGGTACGCAGCGGCTGCTGCACCAGCGGTCCGGCTGCCAGCGCCGGCACCTGCTCTTCGTAGGCCGGCTCGTCCTCTGTCCGATACAGTATGCCCAGTGGTATCCTGTCGCCGAATTCCTGCGCCCTCACCAACGCCGCCGTCTTGTCCCCGGGGTCATAGCCAGGTTCGTCCTGGACCTTGTAGACCCGCGGCCGCAGCCAGTTGTAGGAGTACATCCGGTTGAAGGAAACGCAGGGCTGCAACACATCGACCAGCGCATAGCCGCGATGACCCAGCGCCTCTTTGATAAGCCAGGTCAGATGCTCTGTGTCGCCCGACCAGCCGCGCGCCACAAAAGTACCCCCCGCCGCTATTGCCACCGCCAGAGGCAGGAACATCGGCTCGATGGACCCCTCCGGCGAGGTGCTGGTTACGAATCCCTGCGGGCTGGTGGGCGAGTACTGTCCCTTGGTCAAACCATACACACGGTTGTTCTGCACGATATCGACGATGCCTACGTTACGCCGCACGGTACTTATAAAGTGATTACCACCCTCGCTGTAACCATCACCATCGCCGTGCGTGCAGATGATTTTCATGCCATGGTTGGCCAGCCTGGCGCCAGTAGCAATCGCCAGAGTCCGCCCGTGCAGCGACATGAAGCCATTCGCTGTGGTATAGTCTGGCAGTTTCGAGCCGCAGCCGATCCCGCTGACCAGCATCACCTGATGTGGTGCCAGGCCTGCTTCGACCAGCGCCTGTTTCAGCGCGTTCCAAATACCATAATTGCCGCAGCCGGTGCACCACGTTGGCCGAACCGGGCTGGCATAATCGTTGAGGTCAACCATGGTCATGCCACCTCCTGCAGCCGCCGCAAGATGTATTCTGGCGTCATTGGCCGGCCATCGTAGCGGTTAATCAGGGCAGCGGGACGCACGTCAGTGCAGGCTCGCAGTAGCGTGCCCAGTTGCCCGCTATAGTTCTGCTCCACCATCACCAGCTTCTTGGCTCCGTGGAGCGCCTGCTCCACTTTGTCCACTGGCAGGGGCCAGATGTCCACGATTTGCACGATCCGCGCCGTCTTGCCTTCGGCCTGCAACAGCTCGAGCACCGAGCGCAACGGGCCGACGGTAGAGCCCCAGGTCACAAAGGTGAGCTCTGCCTCGCGTGGACCGTACTCTATCGGTGCCGACATTTCACCCCGGGCCGTCTCCAGTTTGCGCATGCGCTTGCTCATCTGCTCAATGCGGGCCGCCGCGTCCTCGCAGATGTGGCCATCCGCTTCGTGCTCATCGCTGCTGATCGGGTAGACAGCCTTCGGGTGGCCCGGCAGTGCCCGCGGCGACACGCCCGATTCGGTGACAGCGTGCCGGAGATAGGGCGCCTGCAGCGTATCTAGCTGCTCTTCCGTCAGCAGGTCGCCGCGGTCGATGGGTACGTTGAGATCAAACGCCTCCAAGGGTAGATCGCGCGGCGAGTGAGCCAGAAAGGCATCCGACAGGATTAGTACAGGACACTGGAAGCGCTCGGCCAGGTTCAGCGCCCGGTACCCTGCCTCGAAGCACTGCTCGACCGTCCCCGGCGCCAAAACGATGCGTGGAAACTCGCCCTGGGCGGCGTGGATCAGAAACAGGAGGTCTCCCTGCTCGTGGCGTGTGGCGTGGCCCGTGGCCGGTCCGGGGCGCTGCACATCGATGACCACGATCGGTACCTCGGTCATACCAGCCAGCCCCAGTGCCTCCACCATCAGGCAAAAGCCGCCGCCGGAGGTGGTGGTCAGCGAGCGCGCACCCATCTGTGCCGCGCCGATGATCATATTGACCGCAGCGATTTCATCTTCGGCATGCTTGGTCACGAGGCCGTACTCGGCGCTGTGGGCCGCCAGCCACTCCAGGATGGGGCTGCCCGGGGTCATGGGGTACCCGGCGACGAACTTGACGCCCCCCACCAGCGCACCCATCGCCAGCGCGTCGTTGCCGCTGATCATCATGCGTGGGCTGCTCTGGCGGCCAGTCAGCTTGAACGCGAAATCGCGCGCGTACGTGTCGCGGGCAAAGCCGTAAGCTGCAGCCGCGACCTTCAGGTTCTTCTCAACGACTGGCCCGCCCTTTTTGCCAAAGCTGTCTCGCACCACGCCAGAGACCACTTCCAGGTCCAAGCCTACTAAGCCCGCTGCAGCCCCGGTAGCGGCGGTATTCGCCATCACCACATCGCCCCCTTCATTGAGGGCGATTTGCTGCAGCGGCACTGGCATCGGTCTGGCGCCAGTTGCCGCGATCTGCTTTTCGTCAATACCCAGGGCGGGGTCCAACACCACCGCCCCTCCAGGGACCACCTCGCGCAGGTGCTCGTTCACCGTCACCTGCGTGAACGGCAGGAGGACGTGCACCTGTTCGTTGTGGCTATGCACTTCGCGGTCGGACACTCGGATCTGGTAATAGTTGTGCCCACCACGAATGCGAGAATGGTAATCCTGATAGCCAAAGACATGCAGGCCTGCCCGTACAACCGACCTGGCAAAAGCGCGGCCGGTCGTCTCCACGCCCTGCCCCGCCTCGCCGCCAAACTTGAAGGTTACGTCCACCGCGCCCATTGGGGGTTCCCTTTCTTTGTCGCGTTCCTATCAGCGGCACCGGCCAAGCACATTGGCCGCCACGAGCGTTGCATCCAGAACCGCGGCATAGGGTGGGGCATAGCTGTAGTCTATGCCGATCAGGCCGTCGACGGTCATCTTGGTGTAGAGTGCCGCCGCTAGCACGTCCACCCGCTTGGCAGCCCCGTTGGCTCCAATCAGTTGTGCACCCAGCAGCCGTCGGCTCGAGCGCTCCATCACCAGCTGGATGTGCAGCTCTGAGGCGCCAGGGTAGTAGCCAGCACGGTCGCCAGCCGTTATGGACGACACTTCCACATCCATGCCCTTCAATCTGGCTTCACGCGCCGTCAGCCCGGTGCGCGCCACCTCGAGATCAAAGACCTTGACCACGGCCGTTCCCGCTACGCCCTCGAACGTGCAACCCATTCCGGCCGCGTTGGAACCAGCCACGCGCCCCTGTTTGTTGGCGGTGCTGCCCAGCGGGATGTACACCTTCTCACCCGTTACCTGATGGAGCGCATCGGCGCAATCCCCTGCCGCAAACACTCCCTCCAAGTTGGTCCGCATCTGACTGTCCACCGAAATCGCCTTGCCCGCACCCAGCTTGATCCCAGTGCGTTCGGCCAACAGCACGTTGGGCCTAACCCCGATTGCCACTAGGGCCAGGTCGGCGGAAATCTCGCTGTGCTGCGTCACCACCTTCTCCAGGCGCCCCGCCCCTTCAAAACGCACCAGACCGTCATTCAACCGCACTTGAACACCGTGGCGCTCCACTTCAGCACGGACTCGCTGGCTCATCTCTTCGTCGAGAAAAGTCAGGAGCTGCGGTGCCATCTCGACGATGGTGACATTGAGATTCAGTGCCCGAAAGGCCTCGGCCATTTCCAGCCCAATGCTGCCACCGCCGACGATGACGATGTTCCTGGGTGGCTTTTGGCGCAACACGCGCTGCAGGGCCAGTCCATCGGCCAGGGTGCGCAGGCTGTGCACACCGGGCAGGTCTCGCCCCAGCACAGAGGGGATGATGGGCACCGCCCCGGTGGCTACGACCAGGGAGTCATAGGGCAGAACATAGTCCCTGGCCCCGTCCAGGTCGGCCACATGCACCTTCTGGGCGGCTGTGTCGATGGACAGAACTTCGTGGCGCGTGCGGATATCAACTCCCCGTTCGCGGAATTCGGCCGGCCGGCGAGCGATCAACGCCTCGACCCGGGGTATCACCCCCGAGATCAAGTACGGCAAGCCGCAGGCGCCATAGGAGATGTCCGCGTCTTTCTCCAGCAGCACTACTTCCAGTTCGGGGTTGGTACGCTTCGCTTTTGCCGCCGCGGTTGTCCCGGCCGCCACTGCGCCAATGACTATCAGTCGTCGTCCAGGTGCCATCGTTCATCCCCTCCGCATGGATTATTCTACCAGCACGTACACACCGTCGCTCTCCACCTTGACCTGGAACATCGGGAGAGCCGTCTTGGCCGGCGGGGCAAGAACCGCGCCGGTGGTCACATCGAACTCGGCAAAGTGACAGGGACACACGAGCACCTTGCCCTTGAGCTTGCCATTGTGCAGGAAGCACTTGCTGTGAGTGCAGAAATCGCTCATTGCATAGAGTGTACCGTCGATGTTCACCAGGAGCACGTTCTGGCCCCCCGCACGCACCGCCAACATCGTTCCGGGCGCAACCGCGCCGTTATCAGCAACCCATTCCCAGTCTGCCATCTCTCTCCTCGTCTACAGGGTTTTGCGAGCTCTTCTTCAGCAGCAACCACCAGCTTGCTGCACGCCAATCCATATTACAGAGCACCCCCGCCTGTGGCAAGCCCGGCAAGAGTCGACTCCAGCTCCTGCGCACTGCTCGTTGGCGCAAGACAACGGCTACCAACGCACACATACGCCCGCGGCCATGGTGACGTGGGGAACCCCAGGCCTCGCAGTCCGGCTTGCTCTCGGTCTGGATCCAACGTCAGAAGCACCCGGTTGGGCAGATAGCGCTGCCAGACCACCTGGCGCATTGCTGCCAACTCGGGATGCCCCGACTTTCCTACCATCACCACCTGGAGCGGCTCGAGCAGAAGATGCTCAACGGCACGCGCGTATCCTGCGGCACCGATACCCCAGTGCGGCGATTCGCCCTGCAAGGCAACCAGAATAGCCGTTGCCTTCTGCCGATAGTCCTCGCGGCCCGTCAAGCGGCCAGCCCAGATGAGCGCCTCTGCCGCGACGCCATTCTCCACCAGCGGTGTTTCGGGCTCGGCCAGCCGGCCAAGCGCATTCTCTGCTTCTGGCATATCCCTCAATGCTCCAGACGGAGTGGTCAGATTGTCCAACATCCAATCGAGCACTGCCAGACCGCGTGCCAGCCACTCTGGCTCTCCAGTCGCCTCATAAGCGTCCAGACAGGCCAGGGCGGCCCACGACTGTGCGGGCAGCCACCCGGGCAGGTGTGCCTCGTCGCGCCAGTGCTGGCACACACCCTTATCCTGCGTCCAGCAGCGCTGCCAGAGCAGTTCCAGCGCGCCGAGGGCCACCCGCATCAACTCTGGCCGCTCCAGGATGAACCCGGCTTTCAGATACGACCGCACCATCATCGCGTTCCAGGCCGTATAGGCAACCGTGTCTACGAATGGGGCCTTGACCTGCGCACGTTCCGCCCTGGTGCGAGAGTAGTACCTCTCGTCGGCGTCCTGGCTGCCGTAGAAGTAACCCTCCGCCTCGCTGTACAGGGTCGAGCTCACATAGTCGATGATGCCCTCTGCTGTCTCGCGGAAAAGCGGCTCGCCCCCGACCTGAAAGGCTTGCAGGTATACCGACAGCAGCCGCGCATTGTCCTCCAGCATCTTTTCAAAGTGCGGGACGCTCCAGTCGCGGGTAGTTGAGTAGCGGAAAAAGCCTCCCATCTCGTGATCGTACATTCCGCCTTTGGCCATCGAGCGCAGGGTCTTGCCTACGATTCCCCAGGCTGTCTGGTCCCGCATTCGACTGTGGCGCTCCAGTGCTAGCTCCAGCGCATCGACTTGAGGGAACTTGGGCTCTGCGCCGAACCCGCCGTAGTGCTCATCGTATGAGGCGGCCACCTGCTGATAAACCGAATCGGCTACCGACAGGCTGATATCCCCGCCGGTCCGTTCAGGCTGGCGCAGCAAGAGCCGCTGTGCTTTCATCTGGGCGGCGCGGTTGGCAATCTCACTCTTGTTGGCCTGATAGTAGTCACTGATCTGCTGGATGGCCGACACAAAGTTGTCTGGCGCCATGTAGGTTCCGCCAGCCAGTACTTCTCCGTCCGGAGTGAGAAACGCTGTCGTCGGCCAGCCGCCCATGTTGTAACGCGCGTTGATGTCCGGGCGCTGGTCGTTGTCCACCCTCACCGGTATCACCAGTTGTCCGACCAGCTTTGCCACCCGCGCATCCGAGTAGGTCGTCTGGTCCATAACATGGCACCAGTGGCACCACACCGCGCCGATGCTCAGCAGGATGGGAACGTTGCGCTTGTGTGCCTGCTCAAACGCATCCGCGCCCCAGGGGAGCCACTGGATGCCGCTCACACTCATTCCACCAGCCTCCAGCTAATTGAGTGAGAGCCAGTCTCTAATTCCGCGAATATAGACAGCCTGTTCCTCCTGTGCTGTCTTCATTCGGGCCAATAGCACTTCCTCACGGCTCATAATGGTCGCCTCTTTCCACAGCAGCAAAGGCAGAGACGCGATGCCGAGCAATCCCTGTTTCTCCTCATTCGAAATCTGCAGTGCGATGGCCATCATATAGGCCAGTGTGCTGGCATCCTCTGGAGCATGATCTACCCGGATAACGGTCCCCAGAACATCGCCAGCCAACCGCAAGTAACGCACAAAGTATCCGCTCGCTGCCCTGACCAGGCCAACCAGTTCCTTGGCTTGTGTATCCTCCAACGGGAAAGGTTCGATGCGTCCCACAGCATAGGGTTCCGTTCTGATCCAATCGAGGACCCGGAACCGCTCGAGCCCAGCTGTAAAGATGTCGAGGTGCCCGTCCTTCAGTCGCTCAACGTGCGTAATCAGCGCCGATGTGCCGATGCTGTAGCCCTCAGGCAGGGCCTCTCTCTCCGGCCGAGCGAGCACAACCCCAAACTGCCGGGTCTTGTTGAGACAGTCGTCGATCATCTGCAGGTAGCGCCCCTCAAAGATATGAAGCGGCAGAGCCATGCCCGGGAACAGGACCGTATTCAGCGGGAACAGAGGAAGATCAAGACTTTCCAATTTGCTCCACCAGGCGAGCACCGAGCTCGCGAGCTTGCTCTAGTGTCTCGGGGTGTTGGGCCACCGCGCCGCGCTGGTCGATATTGTTCACACATACGGACCCGACCCAGACCGCATCAATGGTTGAGAACATGGCACGAACGACTGACACTGCGCAGTCAAAGTGCATATTGGGTGATCCAGCCGCAGCCAGGAAGATCGCCCGTCGCCTCCTGCCCCCGGAGGGAAGGGGCACAGGCCTCTTGAGAACGTGGCGCAGGGCCCACAGACACTGAAAGCGGTCAATAAAGGCCTTGGCCCAGCCGCTAACGTTAGTGAAGTAGATTGGTGAGGCCAGGATCAGTGCGTCGGCCTCCAGCACCTTGTCGTACAGCCCCTGATAGTCATCGTTGACAACGCAACGGCCGGCGGCAAAGCAGCGCTCGCAGCCAGCGCACGGTCGGACGCTGAGTTGACTCAGAACCACCAGCTCCACTGTCGCCCCGGCGCTCTGCGCCCCGGCAACGGCTTGATCCAGCAGTGTATCCGAGTTGCCGCCCCGGCGAGGGCTGCCAGCCACGGCCAGTACTTTCATTCTGCTGCCTTTCCCCATCCACTTAGCAGCAAGGCGACCCCGCGTTCACAGGGTCGCCCTGCTGAGCAATGCTGCTCCCTAGATCACGTCACGCCAGATGCTGTAGCGATCCCATGTGGGATCCTGCGTCAGGCGGTTGTATTCGTCCTGCACAATCTTGCGGTGACGTTCTTCCTCTTTGGCCAGACTGGCAAAGACGTTTTTGGCCTCCGGGTCCTTCACCTTGTCCACGGCGGCAGAATAGAAGCGGAAGGCGCTCTCTTCCGCCTGCACTGCCATACGCAGCGCTTCAATCGCACTGGTCGCGGCCGTCACCCGGCTCAGAGAAGTTGCCTCGACCCCACCAAGCGCACCCAGGATCGCATCGCAGAAGGCAGGCAGATCGGCTGGCTGTCTTGAGGTAATGAGGGTACCGTCCTGCACCACTTCCCGGTCTACCCAGGTAGCTCCGGCGTTGGTCATGTCGTCCTTGATCGCCGCCACCGATGTGACCGTTCTGCCTCGCAGAACCCCTGCCGACGCCAGAACCCACCCGGCATGGCAGATTGCTGCTACTACTTTTCCCTGAGCCAGAGCATCACGCACTAGCCCCAGAACCGCCGGATACCGGCGCAGATAGTCCGGCGCATACCCGCCAGGGATAATCAGCGCATCGACCTGGGCGATTTGCACCTTATCCGCACTCGTGCTGACCTCCACCGGCATACCGATCTTGCTGGTATAGGTCGACGCACTACCGGTGCCTGCGATGTCGACCTTCACGCCCGCCCCACGAAGCCGCAGCACCGGATACCACAATTCGAGCTCGTTGTACAGGTTCTCGGCGAATACTATGGCCCTCTTGCCGGTCAGACTCATTGCGAACCTCCTTCATGGCGCACACGGACGCACAATGGCGAGGACCTCAAGGTCCGATATGCATCAACTCCTGACCAAGGTGAAAGTCGTCGGCGTTGTAATAGTCAGGAAAGCGAGAAACCAGCTCGTACTCGGTCTCCAGCATCTGGTAGTGTCCCTGCTCCACGTTGCTGAGGTAACGCAGAGTAACCCTTCCTGCCTCGTCCCGGGAGCGCTCGGCTTCACGCGCATAGAACGCCGCAGCAGACTGCTCGGCTTTCATCGCCAGGCGGAACAGCTCGGGTACGGTCAGATGAGAGACATCCTCTTCGCGCGGAAGGGGGATTATGCCACCGGGAGGCAGACGCAGGGCTACCTCGGGGAAACGACGCTGGTACTCATCCTCAAGCATCGTGCGATGCTTTTCTTCCTCAGTCTGCAGAAAACGCAACTTGGCCGCCAGTGCGCTATTGCCAACACGCTCCCTCAGCCGGCCATAGAGAGAAGCGGCTTCGACCTCGGACTTGATCGCCACGCCCAGCACTTCCAGGGCGGTGAGTCCTCCACCTTCGACCATAGCTTCCACCTCCGGTAGCGCGCATTCTACCCGAGTTGGCCACCTGCGTCAAAGAGGGGCGAAGAAGTCTTGTTACCTTCCTGGCGCGGATTCGGCGCTCTTGGGCGTTCCAAGGACTGCGCTGCAGCCGGTAGTGCCTTCTGCCGCCTGTCTATGTCAGGACCATATCCTGAGCCAGAGTGGGTGCAGCCCAATGCCGCTTCTCGACGAGGCCGACAGGCTACGCGTTTTCCCCTCCCCGACCAGGCAACGATCCGACGCACCGCGACTGCCCACATTGGGTTCAATGGCAGCCGGTTTGACCATCTGCAGAATCTCTACTAGAATGGCCGAGCTTGCCCCCATCGTCTAGCGGCCTAGGACACAGCCCTTTCAAGGCTGCGACGGGGATTCGAATTCCCCTGGGGGCACAGGTTCGCCCACAAAAAGAACGCAGCCCCGGGAAACGAACTCCGGGGCTGCCTCTTTCTCGAATGATGCGGCAACAGCGCGGTCCAGAACAAAGCAGTCAGACCAGCGCCAGCAACTAGGCTATCCCTGCAAAGCCAGGTCCAGTGCCTCTCCAATCGAGCGCACCCGCTCGATGTTGATCCCTTTCAGTGTCTCCGGCTTGCCCAGCCGCAACGTGCGCGGCACGATCCCCCGCCGGAAGCCAAGCTTGGCCGCCTCATTCAGACGTCGCTCGGCCTGACCGACCGAGCGCAGTTCTCCCGACAGGCCGATCTCTCCGACCAGCACGCAGTCTTCCGGAATGGGCACATTTCTGTAGCTGGAGGCAATTGCTGCTGCTACGGCCAGGTCAGCCGCTGGCTCGTTGATGCGCATCCCGCCAACTACATTCACAAAGACGTCCTGAGCGGCCAACTTGAATCCGACCCGTTTGCTGAGCACAGCGACAAGAAGCAGAGTGCGATTGATGTCGATGCCATTGGCGGTTCGGCGTGGGAGGCCAAAGGCCGTCGGAGTGGTCAGGGCCTGGATCTCAACCAGCAGGGGTCTGGTTCCTTCCATGGTCACGGCCACGGCGGAGCCAGTAGCGGAAGCCAATCGCTCCGACAGGAAAGCCTGTGATGGGTTGCTGATCTCCACCAGGCCGCCTTCTTGCATCTCAAAGACGCCCACTTCATCGGTAGACCCAAAGCGGTTCTTGACGCTGCGCAGCAGCCGGTAGGAGTGGAATCGTTCGCCTTCCAGGTACAGCACCGTGTCCACCATGTGCTCCAGCACACGCGGCCCGGCGATGGCCCCCTCTTTGGTCACGTGACCGACGATGAACATGGGGATGTGACGACTTTTGGCCAGCCGCAGCAGCGACGCAGCGCACTCGCGCACCTGGCCAATGCTCCCGGCCGAGGACTCGAGTTCGTCCAGGTAGACTGACTGAACCGAGTCTACCACCACCAGTTGAGGCTCCAGACTCTCGATCTGCCCCAGGATCTGGCTGAGATTCGTTTCTGAAAGCACCAGCAGCTTTCCCGCGGCAATGCCCAGCCGGTCGGCTCGCATCTTGATCTGTTGGGCAGACTCTTCGCCAGATACGTAGAGGGTGGTCTTGCCCTCGGCGGCGAGCAGCGCCGAGACTTGCAGCAGCAGGGTCGACTTGCCAATGCCGGGGTCACCGCCAATCAACACCACCGAGCCGGGCACAATGCCCCCGCCCAGGGCGCGGTTGAACTCTTCCACGGGCACGGGGATGCGTGAGAAACCCTCTACGGCGACGGAGGTGATCGGCTGAGGAGTGGATGGCAGGGTCAGACGTGGAGATCCGGCGGGAGCGCGATCCTCGAATGTCTCAACCAGTGTGTTCCACTGACCACATTCGGGGCAACGGCCTGCCCACCGTGGCGATGCGTATCCGCACTGTTGGCAAACGAACCGGGTCCGTGTCTTGGGCACGCCTGCTCCGAGCCCTAGTCAGTCTGCGACACTGGTTCTGCGATCTGGTTTTCCGCGGCTGCGGTTGGTTCTCGGACCCGCAGCACTACCTGGTCTCCCTCGGCATCGACGACTACCGTATCACCGGCCTTGAACGAGCCAGACAGCAGGCCTTCACAGAGCGGGTCTTCAATGCGCTGTTCGATGGTTCTGCGCAACGGACGCGCACCATACTGTGGGCTGTATCCTTCTTTGGCCAGGACATCGCGGGCGTTCACGGTCAGCTCCAGAGCCAGACCCTGCTCTCTGATCCTGTCTCCAACCTGGCGCACAACAATGTCGACGATCTTACGGATATGCTCCTCGCTCAAAGCGTGAAACACAACCACATTGTCCACCCGATTCAAGAACTCGGGGCGGAAGGTGCGTTTGAGCTCACCAAGCAGCTTGTCTCGCATCCGGTCATGCGCCGTTTCTGCACTCTTGGCGTCGTCCACCTTCACCGCAAAACCGATCGCCGTCTCCCGGGCGAGCAGCTCTACGCCCACGTTCGAGGTCATGATGATTACCGCATTGCGGAAATCCACCTGTCGCCCTTTGGCGTCGGACAGGTGACCGTCTTCCATTATCTGCAGCAGGATATTGAACGCCTCGTTGTGTGCCTTCTCGATTTCGTCAAAGCAGACCACACAGTACGGGCGCCGTCGGACCGCCTCTGTTAGCTGCCCGGCCTCTTCATACCCCACGTAGCCTGGCGGCGCTCCGACGAGGCGAGATACGGTATGGCGCTCCATGAACTCGGACATGTCCAATTGAAGAAGTGCATCCTCGCTGCCAAACATAAACTCGGCCAGAGCCTTGGCCAGCTCTGTTTTGCCCACTCCGGTCGGGCCCAGGAAAAGGAACGAGCCGATCGGGCGCTTGGGGTTCTTGAGACCGGCCCGGGCACGCCTCACCGCCTTGGCCAGGGTTGTGATCGCTTCGTCCTGCCCGACAATGCGCTTGTGGAGAGCCTCTTCCATGCCCAGCAGACGCTCTGTCTCTTTGTTGGCCAGCTGCGTCACAGGGACGCCGGTCCACATAGAGACAATCTCGGCGATATCGTCTTCGGTCACAATCAGTTCGGCCGATTCGTTCGCCGTGGCCAGTCCAAGCTGGAGCTGCTCGATGCTCTGCCGCAGCTCACGCTCGTGCTCCCGAAGCTGACAGGCATCCTCATAGCGCCGTTCCTCAAGGGCCCGGTCCTTGGCCTGTTGCACCTCTTGCAGTCTCAGGAAGGCCGTCTTGACCGCCGCCGGTTGGAATGCCTTGTAGGTGCGCACGCGCGAGGCGGCTTCGTCGATCAGGTCGATCGCCTTGTCAGGCAAGAAACGGTCCGACACGTAGCGGGCCGCAAGGTGCGCCGCCGCTGTAACCGCAGCATCGGTGATGGTCAAGCGATGATATTCCTCATAGCGCGACCTGATGCCGCGCAGAATCGCCACCGTCTCCTCGACGGTCGGTTCGGCAACCATCACCGGCTGGAAACGCCGTTCCAAAGCCGGGTCGCTCTCAATGTGCTTGCGGTACTCACCCATCGTGGTGGCACCGATGCACTGAAGCTCACCGCGGGCCAGAGCTGGCTTGAGAATGTTGGCCGCGTCGACAGGTGATCCGGCCGCACCAGCGCCGACGATCATATGCAGCTCGTCGATGAAGAGAATACTCTTGGTCTTGCGTATCTCGTCGATGACCTTCTTGAGCCGCTCTTCAAACTGACCGCGGTACATCGTGCCGGCAACCAGCGAGCCGACGTCGAGCATCACCACCCGCTTGCCTTGCAGCCGTTCGGGGACCTCGCCACTCACAATGCGTTGTGCCAGACCCTCGACGATCGCCGATTTCCCCACGCCCGGCTCGCCGATAAGGGCCGGGTTGTTCTTGGTACGGCGGGCAAGAATCTGCACCACCCGTTCGATTTCTTTCTGACGGCCAATTACCGGGTCGAGCTTGCCCTGGCGCGCCGCTTCGGTCAGGTCGGTGCCCAACTGCTCCACCAGAGACTGCCCCTTGCCGCCTTCCTTAGCCACGGGGCCTTGAGCTCCAACCAATTGCATCTGACGCAGAGTCTCCTGCCTGACCTTTTCCAGGTCCAGGCCGAGGCCTTCCAGAATCCCGGCAGCGATACCCTGACCCTCACGCGCCAGGCCCAGCAGCAGGTGCTCGGTACCGATGAATCCATGGCCCAATCGGCGGGCCTCGTCCATAGCCAGTTCGAGCACGCGCTTGGTCCGCGGTGCCAGCTCGATTGGAGAAGCCAGAACTTGATCCGCCTGTCCCAGCGTCTCGGCTACCATGCGGCGGACCTGGTCAATGCTCACGCCCATCTGCGTGAGTACTTTGCAGGCAATGCCCTGCTCCTCGCGCAGCAGCCCCAGCAGCAGGTGCTCTGTGCCAATCCAGCGGTGGCCCAGTTGGTGCGCTTCTTCCTGCGCAAACACCAGTGCCTGGCGAGCTCTTTTGGTGAATCGGTCCAGTTTGTCTGACACCTGAGGTTCCTATCTGCGGAGAGTAACCGGCCCACACTGCCTGGCGGCCGGCCCACCCCGGCTGCCATTATTATACCCTCTACCTTGCCTGTCGGCAAACGAGGCAGTCGAGAATGTGGAAAGAAGCGGGCGAGAGATGGGAGCACTCTGGCGCCTTTGCCTGGTAGTGCCAAGACTCCGGGCAACTACAGACCTCGATAGGTTCGTAGTACAGGCTCTGCTACTGGCGCCCCGACGTGCTGGTCGGGGTCAGCCTGTCCCCACCCACTGACGCGGTGAGACCGTCCGGAAGGGGAGCGCTAAAGCGCCTCTTCGCAGTAGCTCAGAGACCTACGGCAACTACGAACCTGTCGTTCGCGCTCCCTGGGCAGTTATTCCACAGTCTCGCAGTCGACAAGTGAGGCCCCTTGCGCGCAGGCACTGTTTCCACTAAAATCGCCGCGAAAGGAGCTTGGCCGTTTGCTGACGAACCTTATCGCTGCGCTCGAGCCCCTGGCGCAAACCCACGCTATTCACCTTGTAGCTGGTTCTATTGCCGCTGGACTGGTGCTGCTGATTCTGCCGGGCGATGCCCTGCTCGGGGCCATTTTCCTGCTGCAGAGAGCAGCCATTCTGCTGCTGCTCTGGCCTCGTCTTCCGAGACAGCTCGTCGCGTCGAGCGCCGTAGCCAGCCTGGCCGTTGGCCTGATCTACGCTGCCACGGCGCTCAGTTTCTTCCTGCGCCGACGAACCGGGACCACTGCGCGATCCCGCCTCCTGCGGCATTTGCCTTTCCGGATAGCCGCGGCCGCGCTCGCCCTGCTGCTTGCTTCGGCAGCAGCCCGTGCCATATCCAGCGTCCCTATCCCGCAGCTCATGCTCTGGATAGTAGCCTGGCTCGTGGTCCAGTCGGCCTTCTCCCTGCTCCTGGCCGCGAGTCCCTTGCAGACTGGAATCGGCGCATTGGCGTTTGCGGATGCAGGACGTATTCTGTACTCCCTCCTTCAGCCCGATGCGCTTCTGTGGGGAGTCTGGGCAGCATGTGACGTGCTCATTGCCCTCGGCGTAGCCCGACTGGCCATCAACGCCACCGTTGCCCCCGATGCCACTCCACCTGCGGTTGGCGTCGCGCCGCCGGCGGCGACACCGGGTCAGCAGCCGGACTTGTCGGCCGAACAACCCAATCCTACTCCAACAGAAGAGGAACCGGAGTGAGTCCGCTCTGGCTCTCGGGGGTGCCCCTGGCCGGCGCAGTGGCGGCAGCCCTGCTCCAACGCTGGCGGAGACCCACGGCTCTGGCAGGTGCGGCTACTCTGGTCTCGTGCCTGGCCATTTGCCGCTCTCTTCCTTCGCAGTCGTCTGTTGTCTTTCTTCAGCAAACCTGGACCCTCACTGCATCGACCCAGGCTCTGCTGACCTCCCTGTACGTGACTACTGCTATCCTGCTGGCAATCGGCTGCTGTGGCCAGCAGACGGTGTATGTCGTGCCGACAATGCTGGCCAGCCTTGGCGTGCTGGGTGCTGCTCTGCTGTTGCGCTCCACCTGGCTCTCGCTAGTCGTCCTGGCCGCGGCCATGCTCTTACCCGCTCTTGGCTCACTCCCTGCCGGCTCCTCTTCCACCCGAGGGGCAACACGCTACTTGATCTGGGTCACTCTGCCTATCCCTTTTCTCCTCGCTGTTCCATCGCTCCTGGAGCAAGTATCGGTGCATCCCCAGGAGATGGAGTCATATGGGCGCTGTGCCTGGCTGCTGGTGCCCGCTGCCCTGTGCTGGTTGAACCTGTTTCCGCTCGACGCAGCGATGGCCCTGTGGGCCAATGACTCCGCGCCTCTGATGCCTGCTTTCGTCTGGCTGGTGCAACAGGTAGTGGCCCTGCACATGCTGCTGGCGTTCTGGCAGGGCAACCCGTTGCTCTGGACTCCACCAGTGGCGCTATTGCTGCGAGCATTTGCGCTGCTGACCACCTTGCTGGCCGGAGTCGCCGCTACGCTCCAGCTCAGCCTCTCTGCCATCGTGGGCAGCGTGGCCATGGCCACGCTGGGACTTGCGGTTCTGGGGCTCGTCAATGGTACCACAAACGGGCTGCAGGTCTCGGGGCTCGTGCTGGCGGGACGGTCGGCCGCGGTTCTCCTGGCCTGCGCAGCGCTTCAGGTAGCCTACCAGCTTCCGTCAGGCGGTGCCGAACCTTCGCGGGCAGTTTCGAGAGCAGCCCGGTTCGTACCTCTGGCCATCGTCTGGGTAGCCCTGGCCAGCGCAGTATTGCTGCCCTGGGCCTCGGTCGCCCCGACTGGCACCAGCGCTCTCTCGGCCCTGGCAACCGGAGAGGTACGACTGTCCCAGTTGTGGTTGATTAGCGTAATCGGCGTGTTGGTCGGGGTCGGACGCACATCCTGGTCACTCTGGCGCAGCCGCCTTTGCAGGAGCACCGACAAGCGCGGCATCTCTGCCCTGGTGCTTATCGGTTTCTTGGTGGTGTTCGTGGTACTTGTGTTGAATCCTCAGGCACTGGCCCGGATTGCCGCCTATACCTTGCCCTTCTAGAGCCCCGAGTCATTCGCTCAGAGGGCTGTCCGCTTCACGGTCACCAGCGTATAGTCGTCGAACTGCACCCTCTGACCGGCATAGTCCCACACTGCCGCATGGGTGCGCGCCACAATCTCCGAGCAAGGCAGCTCGTGGTTGGCGCGAAGGATTCCGGCCAGCCGCTCTTCGCCAAACTCCGCACCCTGGCTATCAATGGGTTCCGTTACCCCATCGGTGAACAGCGTGAGCACGTCGTGTGGCTCCAGAGTGACCTGGCGTTCTTCGAGCGTGACCCGTGGCAGTACTCCCAGCATCGTCCCCAGTGCCCGGAGAGTGCCAGGAGGAGCTACGTCCCCGACCCTCTGTCGCCACAGCAGAGGCGCCGGATGTCCGGCACTGGCGTAGGTCAACTGACCCGTCTTGAGATTCAGGACGCCGTAAAAGATGGTGAGGAACATATCGCTGCGGCTTTCTGCAGCGATGAGCTCATTGAGCCGCTGCAAAGCCAGGGCCGGTGAACGAGTTTGAGAGGCGCTCACCCTCATCAAGGTACGGCACAGGCTCATGAACAACGCCGCTGCCATCCCCTTGTCAGACACATCCGCAATCACCAGGCCCAGTCGACTCTCGTCCACCGACACAAAGTCGTAGAAATCGCCACCCACCTGCCGAGCCGAGTGCCAGTCCGCGGCGATATCCCAACCGGGGTAGGTCGGGGGACGCTCCGGCAAAAAGCTCAACTGAATCTCGTGCGCCATGCGCAGCTCGGCCGCGGTCCGTTCCTGTTCCAGTCTGGCGATGCGCAGCAGTTGCTCCTGACGGTTGTGGACCTCTTCCATTGCGCGGGCCGCCTGAGCAAGGTAGGCGCCAAGCTGCAAATCGTGCTGTCGCTGCTGGAGCTGGTCGCGCTCCCCAACGGCCTCGAGCAGGGTTACCACTCCTACCGCCTCGGTGCCTGTTAGTAGCAGGGGCAAGGCCCGCTCGATGCCAGCCTGATTCTCCTGTCCTCGCAGCGACTGTGGTCCGCGATACGAGCGAGCCTCGAGGCTGTCATCCAGCATGGCGATCTCTGTTCGTGATCCGAGCGTGCTGTTGGCAACGGAGCCGATCTTTCCTACCAGACGAAGCACCTTCTCCGCAGGCTCTGCATACCAGATACGTGCTTGCTGCACGCCAAAGCCAACAGCGAGTCCTCTTGCCAGGTAGCTCGCCGCCATTTCAAGATCCTGAGCGGCATACATCGCATTCACCGTCGCCGCCAGCAGGTCCAGCCGGACTTCTCGGGTTCCCTGTTCCAACCCTGCCTCGAGGCAGTCCAATGCCTCATCCCATCTTCCCACCAGACTCATCAGGTAGCCCACATAGCGCGGGTGAAAGTGCTCCTTGAGAAAGGACTGATACACGCCGTTCTTGAGCGCGAACGAGTCTGGCGCGACCTTGCGCACCATGCCGGTCAGAGTCAAGGGATCAAGATCGGCCGACAATGGCAGAGCGAGTTCGCGGCGCTCTACCACGCCCTTCTCCAGCAACAGCAGGATGCAGCGCAGCAGTACCGGATCGCCCTCGATAAGCGAAACCGCTTCGACCACTGGTTCATAGCGCTGTGCTTCGTTCTTCACGAAATGGCGCACCGCCCGCTTCACCGTCCCGGCAGTGACTTGTCGCACGTCTCGCTGCTCCGCAGAGCAAACACAGTCCCGGCACAGCCGGTCTATCAGACGCGGATCTCCCTCTGCTGCCCGCAGTAGTTCATCATAGGCACCACTCGACACCTCAGCACCTACCGACGCCAGGCACATCCTGATGAACTCTCTGCTCTCCCCTGTGTCCAGGCCGCCAATAAAGACGGGCCGCGCGATGTTGGCAAATGGTGAAGACTGTCCCAGGGTGAGTGTGGCCAGACTCAGCGCGCCGCACACAATAGGGATGAACAGCGGGCCGCTGCTATCCTGATCCATGTATGCGGCACGCAGCGAAGTTAACAATGCCTGGACGAGGTCCGTCGGGATAATGTGCAAATGGTCGACCACGAGAACCAGGTTGCTCCGCAATCGTGCGCAGCACTTTTTGAGACAGGCGCGAAACTCGGCACCGGACGACACGGTCTTGCCGAGTCTGGCACATCCTTTGGCCCCGAAGGCGGCGGCCTCAGCGCACACATGCTCAGTAAGGCTGGCAAAGAACTCTTTCTGCGTTGAGGACTTGACGTCGCGCAGGTCAAGGTAGACGCACTTCGTCAGAGGGTCGCTGGCCAGTCCATTGCGCACATGCTGCAGGACTTCGGAAGTGCCACTCAGGCGCGGCCCCAGGAAAGCACAGCATTGGCCTCGTTGAGCGCAATCTGCGATTTCTTGCGCTGCTCGCCGATGGCCGGCCGACACTGTCAGCAGATCCGACATTCGCGCGGAGGAGCTCACAGGCCCTCCTCCTTGACCTTGTCCATCAGGTAGCGCAGGTTGTAGGTCTGTTGAAGGACTCGCACGAACACCGGTGAGGTGAAAAAGTACTCGGCGCCTCTGGCGCGCAGTATACCCGCCAACACCAGCACATCGCAGGCCGTGTTCAGTGGGCCATGGGCGATGACGAGGCCCTGCTCGCGGAGGGCGGCGTCCATATCGGCCTGAGTAAATCCAGCCATAGGGCGATCAGCGCGCTTTTGCAAAATGGCGTAGACCACTGCCTTCTCGCGGTTTTGCGTGTTGTCCATAAAAGAGCGCAAGAGGTGATTCTTGAATACCTCGTCGGCATACACGCTCATCAGGCTCTCCGGGCTCAATTCCCTCTGCCCGGTCAACTCGAGCTGGCGCACCAGGATCGTACAGTAGAACTGGATCAGGTTCGGGTGGCCTGCAGTCTCCTCATAGATCTGCGAGACGATGTCGCTCTCATTCTTGAAGCGGATGCCCAGGTTCTGCATGGGGGTCACGATCAACTCACGTGCATGCTCCCGCGTGAATTCGCTGAGGCGAATCTCCTCGGCAAAGTTGTAGAAAGGCGAGTCCAGATTATGCAGCTGGCTTTGAGCCTCACGGAAGCCGGCTACCACATACTGACAGACCCCCTTGTTCGATGCAGCACGCAGGGTCCGGAAAAAGTCCCAGTCGCCCCCGTGTAGCACGATCAGGTCGTCGATCTCATCCAGCAGAAAGATGAGTTTGCTCTTGTACTTGCGGCTCATCCGTTCCAAAAAGTCAGGGAAGAAGAAAGCATAGTTCTGCATCGACAACCGGGGCAGCTCGCGCGGGTTCAGCCGGCGCACGATTTGTTCGACCAGGGCCTCGCGTTCCAGCAGGTCGCTGCAATCCAGAAAGACAATGTGCGGCGTATCATCCGCCTCGGCGGCGGTGCTTTCCTCACGCAGTCGTCGCTCCACCTCGCGCATCAGTGAGGTCTTGCCGATGCGCCTCACCCCGAGTACTGCATAGCTGACATCGGGGTTGCCCAGGATCTTGGCCACCTCATACTCACGGTCAAAGAAGCAGCTTCCAGTCACCGGCGAGGTAGTGTTATACGGTGCAAGGATCGAGATCGGCACCTGAGCCGAAAGGATGTCCAGAAGCTGTCCACTGGGCCGGCGCGAGCGCAGGATTTCGCGTTGTTCTTCCTCGCCCACAAAGGCCAGGGTCTGCAAAGGACTGCGCAATGCCGAACGCAGTGCGCTGCTGTCACCATCTACCAGCACCAGCACGATGCGCCGCTGCCAGCCTCGCTCACGGACGACGTCCTGCAGGCTCTGCAGGAGTTGCCTGGGAGAGACGTTGGTGAGGTCGGATCGCTGAATATGTACCACTGGCGTCCAGTCAGACAGGCGCAGCCGCCACGAAGAGAGGTCCAAGTAGTAGAGGGTGTACCCCAGGGCGGATTTGCCGCTCAGGAGCCGATACTCGAGCTTCTCACTCAGGAATTCCAGCAGCGGAGGGTACTCTTTGCCCATCTCTTCCTACCTTCAAGTGAGAGCGCGTCTGCAAACGCTCACTGGCCAGCCCCGTTCCTGGACCGGGCGAGAGCAGCCCTGGAGCAGACCACATTCTGCCCATTATAGGCCAATTGGCCAGGCCACACAGGCGCGCGCTCGAAGCAATCGTCAGCTAGAACCAGTCAATGCTTGACATACTTCGCGAGGCCGGATACAATTATGGTGAAGCAGGCCGGGCCGTTCGGGCAGTTGACTGAAGGGGTGTTCGCTCACATGCCACCGCAGGTCAACAAGAAACCGCCGATTCTACGCCTTCTCACAGGCATAGACCCAAGACTCTGGCGCGACGTCCTGGGCGTGCTGTTGTTGTCCCTCGGCGGGGTTACCATCCTGACCCTTCTTTCCATAACTCGAGGCACAATCACTACCGCCTGGATGCATTTCCTGCGGCGCTTGTTCGGCTGGGGAGCATTTCCATTCAGTGTCTTCCTGCTTCTCGCTGGTCTCTGCCTCCTCTGGGCTGATCTCCGCAATCGGGTGACCCTGAGTGCCAGAAGCCTCGCCGGCCTGGAGATGCTGGGGTTTTCTTTGCTTGGTCTATCGCACTGGTTCTATCCTTCTGAAGCAGCACTGCCAGCAGCCCGGAGTGGCCAGGGCGGAGGCTTTGCTGGTTGGGCTCTGAGTTACCTCCTGTCCATCACGGCAGGACGCTTTTTCGGGTTTCTGCTTCTGGTTGGCGCCGCTACGGCTGGCCTGGCCTTGCTTCTGCGCATGGACCGGGCGGACGCACTTGCTGCACGTGACTATCTGCGTGCCGTGCTGACCAGGAAGCCTTCCCCACCTCAACCGGCTGAACGCTCCAAGACCACTCCAGAGACGACCACTCCCTCCGTCAAGCAGCGCAAACCTACCGCCAGGCCCGAGGCTGCACCAGTACCAGAACCACCAGTGCCCAAGACCCCAACCGCTACGCCGCGGCCGCGCCGTCTACGCCGTGACAGGTCACTGCCCCCACTTGATCTACTCGACGGGGGAGACCAGGAGTCCTACGGCGAAGCAGACACCCGCCTCCGACAACAGCTCATTGAGGAAACGCTGGCCCACTTTGGTGTGCCAGCCAAGGTTGTAGAGACGCGTCAGGGGCCCACAGTAACCCAGTTTGGTGTAGAGCCAGGGTTTCTTTCCACGACCGGTCCGGATGGTCAGGCCAAGCCACGCAAGGTTCGCGTGGGGCAAATTCTCGCCCTTCAGGACGACCTCGCCCTGGCACTGGCCGCTTCTTCAATTCGCATCGAAGCGCCCGTGCCCGGCCGGTCTGTCGTCGGTATCGAAGTCCCCAACGAAAAACCGTCACTGGTTGGCCTGCGCGGTGTCATCGAGAGCAAAGCATACCGTGATATCGACTCTCGGCTGCGCGTGGCTCTG
Organism: Chloroflexi bacterium ADurb.Bin180; assembly: GCA_002070215.1. Classification (NCBI taxonomy): domain Bacteria; kingdom Bacillati; phylum Chloroflexota; species Chloroflexi bacterium ADurb.Bin180. The sequence goes on from MWCV01000034.1 coordinate 25,481, forward strand.
GGCAAAGACGTGTCCGGCCAGTCAGTGCCTGCCGACCTTGGACAAATGCCACATCTGCTCATTGCTGGAGCCACTGGCACTGGCAAATCTGTGTGTATCAACGCCATCTCTGCCTGCCTGCTTCTGGACAATACACCCGAAGATCTCAACCTCATCATGATCGATCCCAAGATGGTTGAGCTCACCAACTATAACGGGGTTCCTCACCTTCTGGGCCAGGTCATCACCAACGTCGAGGAGGTAGTCCGGGCTCTACGCTGGCTCACGGCCGAAATGGATCGACGCTACAGGCTGTTTCTCGAAGCCTCTGTTCGCAATATCGACTCGTACAATCAAAAGGCCAGCGGCAGCGGCGTAGACAAGCTTCCCTACATCGTCACGCTGATCGATGAGTTGGCCGATCTGATGATGACCGCTCCGGACGAGATAGAGCGTCTGATCTGCCGCATCGCACAATTGGCACGGGCCACGGGCATTCATCTGGTGATTGCCACGCAGCGCCCATCCGTCGATGTTATCACCGGGCTGATCAAAGCCAATTTCCCTGCACGCATCAGCTTTGCCGTAACGACGCAGGTTGACTCGCGGGTTGTGCTGGATACCACCGGGGCTGAGCAACTGCTCGGTCGCGGTGACATGCTGTACATGGCGTCTGATTCCAGCAAGTTGATACGCCTGCAGGGGTGCTTTGTTTCCGACGAGGAGCTCGCTCGTCTCGTCAAGTACTGGAGCGAAAAGCCAGACTGGGCTGCCGGCTCGACAGGCAAGGAGGCGCCCTGGGCCAGCATCTCAATCGAAGCCAATGAACAGACCGACGACCTGCTGGAGCAAGCAATCGACCTGGCCAGAGGACGCACCACCATATCAACCTCCTTCATTCAGCGGCAATTGCGCATCGGTTTTCCCCGGGCAGCCCATCTGATCGACTTGATGGAACAACAAGGTGTGGTTGGACCGGCCGAGGACGGTGGTCGCTCGCGTGAGGTATTGCTCGGCGACGAGGACTCTGGCGATGATTATCAACAAGACCCATCCGCCTAAAGTCGAGCCCACGCCACCCGGCAAAAGGAAGCAAATTGATCCATATCGGAACCAGCGGCTATAGCTATGATGATTGGGTTGGCCCATTCTACCCCGCCCACCTGGCCAAGTCCTCCTGGCTGACCTACTACTCGAACGAGTTCTCCTGCTGCGAGATCAACTTTACCTACTACCGTCTGCCAGAGGCCCGCACTCTGGCGGCGATGGCCCGCAAGACCGGTGACGGCTTTCTGTTCACCGTCAAGGCCACCCAGGAATTGACCCACAAGCGCGAAGGCAACGATGCTCTCTTTGGCCAGTTCGTCGTTGCCCTCCGGCCGCTGATTGAGCTGGGCAAGTTCGGTTGCATCCTCGCTCAGTTCCCCTTCTCCTTTCAGCCCTCTCCAGCCAACTCCGACTACCTGCGCTCGTTGCCCGAGCGATTCCAGGGCCTCCCCGTGGTCATCGAGTTTCGCAATGTTGGCTGGATCAGCAAGCCTACGTTCAGCCTGCTGAAGGAGAACCATCTGGGCTTCTGCTGCGTCGATGAGCCTCCTCTCAAAGGTCTGTTGCCTCCGGTTGCCGAGGCAACCAGCTCCATTGCCTACGTCCGGTTCCACGGGCGCAACGCACAAAAGTGGTGGAGCCACGACCAGGCCTGGGAGAGGTACGACTATACCTACTCGGCCGAGGAATTGCGGGAATGGGTGCCTCGAATCAAGTCCCTGGATGCTGTGGCTGAGCATACGTTCCTCTTTGCCAACAACCACTGGCACGGTCAGGCCGTTGACACGGCGCGTCAACTTCGATTGCTGTTACCATAGATAAGGAGGCGCCATTAGCAGATTGGCTCTACATCAGCGTTAGCCCTTTCCACTGGCTAACGCTGTCATTTGTACAAAGCAGCGGTTGCTGGTGTATAATGTTGTGCTTTCCAAACAGGGGAGCTTCTCGTGAGGAGGGAATCATGTCTGGACATTCACATTGGGCAACAATCAAGCGCAGCAAGGGCGCGGCCGACGCCAAGCGAGGCCAGCTCTTTACCAAGCTGGGACGCGAACTGGAAATCGCTGCTCGAGAGGGTGGCGGCGACCCCAACTCGAACTTTAAGCTTCGCCTGGCCGTGGACAAGGCCAAGCAAGCGCAGATGCCAAAGGACAACATCGAGCGAGCCATCCAACGCGGAACTGGCCAGCTCAAGGGCGAGTCCCTTGAAGAAATCCAGTACGAGGGCTATGGGCCACAGGGCACAGCGCTCATCGTCGAGGTCGTGACCGACAACCGCAATCGCGCTGCCTCAGAAGTACGCCGGGTATTCTCTCGTCATGGGGGAAACCTGGGATCAACTGGCTCCGTTGCCTGGATGTTCGAGCGCAAAGGTACTATCAGCCTTCAACCCGACGACGTAGATGCAGAAGAGCTAGCTCTCCTGGCCATCGATGCCGGAGCCGAGGACGTCAAAGTCGAAGACGACCTTGTAGAGGTGTACACCAGGCCCGAAGAACTGATGAAGTTCAAGGAGACTTTCGAGCAGAAGAAGATTCCGTTCGAGAGCGCCGAGTTGGCCTGGATTCCCAAGTCGCTGGCTCAGCTCGACGTCAAGGCAACCCTGGCCAACTTGCGACTCATCGACTCGCTTGAGGAGCTCGATGACGTCTCGCACGTCCACTCCAACCTCGAAATCAGCGAGGAAGCCGCGCAGGCCTACGAGGCTGAAGAGTAACTTTGTCGATTCAGGCGACAGGCCCGGCAATGGTCGTCCTGGGCGTGGATCCTGGCGTAGCCACAACTGGCTACGGCGTGATCAGGCAGGACTATGATTGCATCCAGCCTGTCGCCTATGGCGTCATCCAGACGCCGGCCTCTCAGTCACTTCCTCATCGGCTGCAGCAACTCTACCGTGAGCTAAGTCAGTTGATCAGCTCCTATTGCCCGACGGAGGCTGCCGTAGAGGAGCTGTTCTTTGCCAAGAACGCAAGCACGGCTCTCACCGTGGGGCACGCCAGAGGGACAATCCTGTTGGCACTGGAAGACCGGCAACTGCCTACCTACGAGTACACTCCACTTCAGGTAAAGCAGGCCATCACCGGGTACGGCCGGGCCGCCAAGGAACAAGTCCAGGAGATGGTGCGTCTGCTGTTGGGGTTACCCGAGATCCCGCGGCCCGACGACGCGGCCGATGCTCTGGCCATCGCCATCTGTCACGCTCATACGTCTTCAGTCACGCGGCGGCTCGCAGGCCTTAAACTGGGGAGAATCTCATGATTACCTCGTTGCGTGGGCAGGTAGTAAGCCGGGGTGAGAACCATGTTGTCGTCGACGTTGGCGGGGTGGGTTTCAAGGTATGGGTTCCCCCGCAAACCGCGGCCGGTTTCGAGACTGGCCAGTCGGCGCACCTCTTCACGCACCTGCACGTCCGCGAGAACGAGCTAGCGTTGTACGGCTTTCGCAGCTCGGACGAGCTGCACCTGTTCGAGCTTCTGCTGGGCGTCACAGGCATTGGTCCCAAGATGGGGCTCAAGGTCGTCTCGCTGCTATCTGCGCAGGCACTGAGCGACGCCATCTCGCGCGGTGATGTTGCTGCTCTCACCCGTATTCCTGGCATTGGCAAGCGTACCGCTGAGCGCGTAGTAGTAGAACTCAAAGGCAAGCTGGGGTTGTCGCTCGAGTCCTCAGCATACCCTGCATTGACCACCGGCGATACAGAGGTCATCGCCGCACTAACGTCCCTGGGCTACAGTGTGAACGAAGCTCAGGCTGCTCTGCAGTCCCTGCCACCGGGTGATCTTCCCGTCGAAGAACGAATACGCCTGTCGCTGCAGTACTTTGCCAGGGAGTAATCCTTCAGGAGGAATCACGATGAACTGGGTCGATTTTGCCATCGTGGTTGTAGTAGCCCTGACCACTTTCTCCAGCCTGCGGGCGGGTGTCATACGGCAGGCCATGGCCCTGATAGGTCTGGCCGTAGGCATCTACGGCGCCATCGGCAACTATCAGCGACTGGCCGCTCAGCTGGCTACCTACATCGCCAACCCCACCCTCTGTAGCCTGGTGGCGTTCGTGTTGATACTGGTTGTGGTCTGGGTAGCTGCTGCATTTGTGGCCACGCTGGTTCGCGCCGCCCTTAACGCCTTCGGCCTTGGTTGGGCCGATAACCTCATGGGGATGATCGTGGGGCTCTTGATGGGGCTGCTGATTGCCGTAGGACTACTGTCCTTGATGGTCCGGCTGCCAGTTCCAGCCCTAACGGAGGCGGTGCAGCACTCGACCCTGGCCTCTTACGTGTTCATGCTCCTGCCTTATTTCAAGAACCTGCTGCCGAGCGACCTCAAGATCTTGAACACACTCTGAGACCGCTCGTCAGCGGTGTACGGGGCGACTATTCGCTCAGGCCAGCCTCGGTCGTTTCGTCCTCGCCAATGCGCTTGAGCTTCTCCGGGCTGTCAATGCGGTCGATATACAATATCCCGTCAAGATGGTCTATCTCATGTTGGAAGGCCCGGGCCAGCAGACCCGTCGCTTTGGTGCGGATCTTGCGTCCGTTCACATCCTGGCCCTTTACCGTCACCTGCGTTGCCCGCTTGACCTCCCCCACATAGCCCAGCACTGACAGGCAGCCCTCCGGCCCTTCTTCTTCTCCGCTTGCTTCGATGATCTCCGGGTTGCAGTAGATGTACAGTTCGCCGGGTTCGCTCTCCTGGCCTTCTTCGTCCGTCTTGCCAGGCATCTGAATGACGATCACCCGTTGCGATACCCCGATCTGCGGAGCGGCTAAGCCCAGACCTTCGGCGGCATGCATTGACTCGAGCATCTCCTCTGTCAAAGAAGCCACTTGCTGCCCAAATGTCTTGATCTTCTTGGCTTTCTGCCGCAGTACTGGCGCACCAGCCTGCAGGATGGGACGAGGCATCTGCTCAGCTCTCCTCTGCACTCTCAACCGCAACCCGCTCACCATCGCGCACTTGCTTGAAAGCGACAGCATCGCCCTCGATCTGCCCCAAGACATTAACCGCGCTGGCCGGGCGTATTTCGCTGCCGCGGCTCCCTGGCGTGGGACCAAAGAAGATGCACAGGGCATTCCCCGGAGGCCAGTAGCCGAGGTCGCCGAGCTCGACCGTCTCTCGGGCATTGTCCTCTTCCAGGATGACGGGAATGGGAAAGTAGACCTCATCGCCCCAGATTCGGGCCTGGCCCTGGAGCGGAAGAGCAGCCCAGATGGCATCGGCCGTTGGGCTGTCGTTCAGCGTCGCTTCTGCCTGGACTGTTCCCGCACGAATCCTGATACGTCGCATCGCTCCTCCTGATACCTGACAATTATACCTGCGCTGGCTATGGGTGCCAACGGACGACCCTGCGCCTCTCTCCCCTGAACGGCTGAGCCAGTCGCGGCGTATTCACTGAGGATGGTTGAGAGTGTGGAATATGTGGGCGACGTGCAACGGCAGACGGGAGATCGCCGAGTACGAACGCGGAAAGGTTCGTA
>MWCV01000035.1 GCA_002070215.1 Chloroflexi bacterium ADurb.Bin180
AGGTACAGGGAACGGCCGAAAACCGCCCCTTTGAGCGCTCGATGATGGAACATCTGCTTGACCTGGCGGACAAAGGAATCAAAGAGCTGCTGGCAGCGCAAAAGGTAGCGCTGGCCAACCCGGCAGCCAGCTAATGGGGGAATGGATGATCAAACGTGAGGATGCCTGGCAAGTCCTGACCGAGTTCACCAAAGACAAGAGCCTGCTCAAGCATGCGCTGGCGGTTGAGGCGGGCATGCGTGCCTATGCCCGCAAATTCGGCGAGGATGAGGAGCTCTGGGGTGTGGTTGGTCTGATCCACGATTTCGACTATGAGCGCTTTCCAACCATCCCCGAACACACCGCGGAGGGCGCCAAGATCCTGCGCTCGCGGGGGTGGCCAGAAGAGATCATTCTGGCTGCTGTGTCCCATGCCAGCTATTCGGGCGTTCCGCGCGATAGCAGGATGGCCAAAGCGCTCTTTGCAGTGGACGAGTTGACCGGCCTGATCATGGCGGCGGCTCTGGTGCGCCCGACCAAGGACATCCGCGATATTACTGAGATCAAGTCGATCAAGAGCAAGTTCAAGGACAAGGCATTCGCCGCCGGAGTGAATCGCCAGGAAGTGATTGAGGGGGCCGAGGCGCTTGGCGTGGCACTCTGGGAGGAACATGTGCCGTTGGTGCTGGAGGCAATGAAGGGCATCGCCGCAGAGCTCGAACTGGATGGCCGTCTGGCAAACCCGGCTGGTGAGAGGGTGACCGGTCAGTAATGAAGGGTTCGCGGTTTGTCTTTCTGCTCCAGTTGCTTCTGTCTGTTGTCTTGTTGGTCGCTACGGTCTGGCTGGTCTGGCCCTGGCCGTACCGCAGCATTCCTGAGGCCGCGTTCTTTCCTACTTTTACTGTAACGCCGACCCTGAGACAACCAACGTCGACCCTGGTTCCAACAGCAACGACAATCACTCCAACTGCTACTGAAGTGCCAGTGGTGCACGTGGTTCAGCCCGGTGAAGTACTGGGGGTCATTGCCAAGCTGTACGGCGTTACTGTCGACTCCATTATGGAAGCCAATGGCATCAAGGATGCGAATCTGGTGCAGCGCGGCGAGAAACTGGTGATCCCCCACCCACTGCAGACGCCACGCGTGACGGCAATGCAGCACGAGACAACGCCCACGCCGACTGTTACCTCTGCTTTTCGTGATGTTGCTCCTGTGCCGCTGTCACCAGAAGAAGAGGCAGTCTTTGAAGGCAGTGACGCGCTCATCGTGCTCACCTGGGCCTCGACCGCAGCTCTGAGCGAGTCAGAGTGCTTTGAGGTACGCTTCTGGTGCGGCAAGACGGAGCCAGGCTCGTCCGAGCGGTTCTACACCACAACCTCGACCTGGACGGTGCCCGGATCACTGTACCCCGAATGGGGCGACAGCCATTGTTACTGGACTGTGCAGGTGGTCTACCATGCCAGGCGAGACGTGGCTCTCAGCCCGCCCTCGAACCCACGCAGTTTGATCTGGCACTAGTCTGACGCGCAAGCCCCCCCGTCGACAGGGCAAGAAAACGGAGGTCTTCCCCTTCCGAGGAGGACCTCCGTTTCTGTGTCTGCCGCTTGTGGTGTTGGTTAGCTACTTCTGATAGCTCTTCCAAACGGACTCGAGGTCGGGCCGCTTGATCGTCTTTACGAGATAGTCAGCGAACTGCCGACCAGTAGCCCCGTCGGGCCGCCCGGTGACCTTCACCTTGCGCTCAAACTGGGTGCAGATATCCAGAGCCATGTCCATCTTTTGCGCGAGCTCGACATAGCCAATGTGGTTGAGCAACATGGAAGCCGCCTTGATGATGCTGGACGGATCGGCGTACTGAGCGCGACCGGTCTCGACCATGCGCGGGGCGGTGCCATGGATGGCCTCGAACATGGCATAGCGCTTGCCGATGTTCGAGCTGCCGGCTGTGCCGACGCCACCCTGAATCTGCGCTGCCTCATCGGTGATAATGTCGCCGTACAGGTTGGGCAGTACCATCACGCGGAATTCGGAGCGGCGCTCCGGATCGAGCAGCTTGGCCGTCATGATGTCGATGAACCAGTCGTCCCAGGTGATGCCAGGATAGTCCTTGGCTACCTGCTCGGCCATGGTCAGGAACTTGCCATCGGTCGTCTTGACCACATTGGCCTTGGTGACGATGGTCACCTTCTTGATGCCGTTCTTCTTGGCGTGCTCGAACCCGAGGCGGATGATACGTTCGGTGCCCTGGCTCGTGATCACCTTAAAGTCAATGGCCAGGTCGTCGGTCACGTTGATGCCCTTGCTGCCCAGCACATAGACGTCTTCGGTATTCTCGCGGAAGAACACCCAGTCGATTCCCTGATCGGGCACGCGGACCGGGCGCACATTGGCAAACAGATCCAATTCGCGGCGCATGGTGACATTGGCGCTCTCGATGTTGGGCCACTTGTCGCCCTTCTTTGGGGTCGTAGTAGGACCCTTGAGGATGGCGTGGCACTTTTTTAGTTCTGCCAGCACATCGTCCGGAATGGCCTTGTTGACCTTGGCGCGATTCTCGATGGTCAGCCCCTCGATTACGCGGAGCTCAACCTTGCCCTGCTTGATTTCGTCAGCGAGCAGGTAAGCGAGTATCTCATGGGCTTCTTCACAGATAATGGGGCCGATTCCATCACCACCGACGATACCAATGATAATGGGCTTGAGCTTGCTATAGTCCAGCCAGTCCTCACCCTGCTTCATCCTCTCGACGCGGTCGAGCTGCTCGGCAACGATCTTGCCAAAATGGTCTCGTGCTTTCTCAATGGCCTGCTTCTTCAACTCGGGATCCATTACTCTACCTCCTCTGGTTTGTCTGGCATCATGTACAGGATTTCGTCCCAAGGCTGGCGATACAGCCTGGTGTTGAGCCGTTTCTGATCCATCACGTGGCCCATGATTCCAATGCTCCGGCCGAGTACGAACAGAGCATTCAGGGCACCAAGGGCCACAAAGTCCTTGACCTGCTCCGGTGTGGCACCGATGCTGCGCAGCATATCGCAGCAGAGAATGCCAATGCAGCCATCCACGTTGAGGATCAAGTTGTCGCGCTTGGCGGTAGTTAACTGCTCTACCTGTAGGGCATAGTCCAGGTAAGGAGTCATTGGAAAGTGCTCGCGGGCATAGTTCTTGAGCAGCTCCACACGTTTGTCAGGATTCTTGAGGGACTTGATGCGGTGACCAATGCCCGGGATGTTGATGCCCTTGTTCTTCATGTCCCTGACCATGAACTCGGGGCTGTGGCCACCGTCGAGGTACTGGGTAAAGTACTCAGCCGCGTCGTTGACTGCGCCGCCAAAACGCGGCCCGATGGTCAGCAACCCACTGGCCAGTGAGGATATGAGGTCCTTGCCCGCCCGCGCAGCAACAATGGCATTGTGGGCTCCGGAAACGGCCGGGCCGTGGTCGGCAGTGATCACCACGACCATCTCCAAAAAGCTCGTGGCCCACCTGGGCAGCCGCTTCTTGAACCACAGCAGGCCAAGCACGCCGCCCAGCCCGTATTCCTTCTCCACGACATCGCTGATGGTGACGCCGCAGTACTTGGGCTCGTCTCCGCGGTCGTCGGAGATGGTGGTCATAAACTCGGTAGGGCGTCGCACCGCTTTCTGTTTGACGGCATCGGCATAGTCCATGGGCATACGCGGAGGCTGCACGTCGGGTTGCGGCACCAGCTTGCCTTCTTTGACCAGCCGCTCGTAAGTTTCCCTGATCTTGGCATCAAAATCATCAAAAGAGTCGGGCACCACAGCACCGGCGTCGCGGAGGGCCTGGTTCTTGACGTCCGCCGTCTCGCGCTCTGCTCCGGCCCGCGCGCCAGCATGACCAAACTGAACCTCGGTGGGGAAGATCTTGGAGCAGGTACCAATGCACCATGCTACCAGCGGCTTCTTGATGCGGCCGTCCTTCAGCGCGGCTACCACGTCGTACTCATCGAGGCCGCCCACCTCCCCAAACATGACCGTCATCTTGATGTCCGGGTTGGCCTCGTAGCGCAGCAGGTGCTGGATGAACGTGGAGCCTGGATAACGGTCGCCACCAATGGCCACCCCCTCGTACACGCCATCCGAGTTGCGGGCGATGATGTTGTTGAGCTCGTTGGACAGCCCACCGGACTTGGATACGTAGGCCACGCTGCCCGGGCGGTGCAGGCGAGCTTCGAGGATGTTGTCAATCGGACCGGCCGTGTTGCCGATGCGAAACGCGCCGGCGGCAATTCCGCCAACCGTGGCCGGACCGATGATCCACTTGCCGCGCGAGTTGGCCAGGTGGATCAATTCCTTGGTTCGATGCTCTGGCACGCCCTCCGCGATGATGGCTACAGTGCGGATGGTATCAGTCTCCAGGGCCTCTTTGGAACTGGCGTAGGCCGAGCGGAACGAGGCAAAGTTGACCAGTACATCGGCATCGGGGTGGTTTTGCACCGCTTCCGTAACGGAGCGGTAGATGGGGATGAGGATCTCGGTCGTGCCCCAGAAGCACTTGTGGTTGCCTTCCTGGGTCACATCGACGATGCAGGCGATAGAAGGAGTTGGCCGACGGCAGGTGTAGTCAAAGTCGAGCATGCGCTGGATTGCGGCTTGCTGATAGCCGAACACAATGGCGCGGGTGTTCTGATCGAAAAGGACATAGTCAGGTCGTTTGTCTGCCATGAAGTCTCCTAGCTCTTGCCTGACAGGGCAAGGTTGACGATGCGCGTCATGTGCATTTCGGGACCATAGACCTCGATTGGCACACCCAGCTCTTTGCCCAGGTCCTTCATCAAGCGCAGACCCTCCTGGTAGTTGGGGCCGCCGCGGCGCACATAGATGTGTACCTTGGCTTCCTGGAGCTTTTGCTTGTATTCCTTCAGTGCCATCGTGATACCGGTAAAGGTCTTGGCCACATCGGTAAAGTTGGCGATGCCGCCGCCAATGAGCAAGAACTTGGGTCTGCCCTGAGGGTCCTTCTCCCGGGTCATCAGGTCCAGCAGCGTCTTGGCGTACTGATAGGTCTCGCTGGTGGACGGGTTGCCGCTGTACTCACCATAGTTGGCCAGTTCGTGGCCAAACCCGAGGTCCACAATGGTGTCGGTGTAGATGACGCTTGCTCCGCCGCCGGCCACCATTGTCCACACGCGTCCTTTGGGATTGAGGATGGTGAGCTTGAGCGACGCGCCGCTCTTCTCGTCCATTTCTTTGATGTACTGTTCCTCTTTGCTGAGCCGGCGGCCAAATGGAGCAGGGAAGGAAATGTCGCCCCAGCGGTCACCGCACTCAAACAGCGCCGTATCATCCAGTCGGGCCACCAGATCAAGGGGCACGATTGCATTGTGGGTAATGACAAAGGGGTTGATCTCGAGGTAGGCATAGGCCAGATCCCGGTAGAAACGGAGCAGCCCGCAGGCAAAGCCGGCGATCAGGGAGCATTTGTCAGGCGGGGTATCGATTGGAAGCCTGGCCTCAACGTCGGCCTGCTTGATCTCCTGCCCTACGCCTACCTTGATCTCGGCGACCGTCTCCCAGACCGACTCGATATCAACGCCGCCGTGATTGGACAGATAGATTATGTCTCCATCACGCACGCTCTTGATGGCAACGTAGAACTCTTCCTGGTGAGGGGTGAGCGGCTCGATCAAGAAGCAGTTGAGCTGGTCGGTCACCTTACCAACGGTGACTTCCTTGTTCATCCTTTCGTCTATCCAGGCCCGTGCCTCATCGAACGTGTTGGCGACCTTGACCAGGCCATGCTTGCCGCGCTTGCCAAAGAGCTGATCTGGCTTGACTACCAGCTTTTCCTGGGTCAGCCAGGGATGGTCCTTGCGCAGCTGATCGTAGCTGGTCTGTGGTGTAACCTGGACGACCTTGCCGGGGTAGGCCGGCAGGTCGCCAAAGTAGGTCTTCCAGTAGCGGGCCATCATTTGCTTGCCATCGAACTCGCGGATGCCTCGTTGCGCCATTGTGGCTCCTTGTGCTCAGTTGCTTTGTGCAGAGGCTACTTGGCCTTGCCCATCAGGGCCAGTGTGCCACCGGCCAGAATGGTAGCCTTCTGCCGCTCTGACAGGCTGTAGGCTACGGAGAACTGGGTGCCCTTGGTCTTGTTCTTGACGACCAGCTCTCCACCGGTCTGGATGATCCTGCGGATCTCGGGGATCTCCAGCTCGTCGCCCTGCTCAACCTGGTCATAATCGGCCTCGCTCTTGAAGGTCAGCGGGATGATGCCAAAGTTGATCAGGTTGTCGGTGTGGATGCGCTCCATCGACTTGGCGATGACCGCTTTCACGCCCAGATACATCGGGCAGAGGGCGGCATGCTCGCGCGAAGACCCCTGGCCGTAGCTCAGGCCGGCGACGATAATGTTCTGTTTGCCCTCGCCCTGGATTTTCCTGGCCCGTTCGTAGAACTTTTGGTCGACCGGGAAGAAGACAAACTCGGAGTACTTGGGTACGTTCGAGCGATACTTCATCTTGTCGCCTGCCGGGATGATGTGGTCCGTGGTGATCTTGTCACCAACTTTGATGGTGACCACTCCAGCGATACTATCCGGAAGGGCTGTGCTGGCTGGCGGCTCGCCGATGTTGGGCCCGCGGAAGATCTCAACATTCTTGCCGCTCTTGGGTGGACGGATGAACATGCTGTCGTCGACGTAGAACGACTTGGGCACTTTGACCTGCGGGTAGGCAATGCCTTTCTTTTCCAGGGTTCGCGGATCGGTCAGCTTGCCCGTGATCACCGCGGCAGCGGCAGTCTCGGGACTGGTCAAGTAGACTTGCGCATCCTTGGTGCCGGAGCGGCCCTCAAAGTTGCGGTTGCTGGTGCGGACGGAAACACCCGCCGTCTGCGGCGACTGGCTGTTGCCAATGCAGAAACCGCAGGCGCTTTCGGCCAGGCGGGCACCGGCAGAGAGCAATGCCGTGAGCCCCCCATCGCGGCTGATGTTCTCCAGCACCTGCCGCGAGCCAGGAGCCACGACGAAACTGACATTGGGATGGGCTTTCTGTCCTTTCAGGATGGCCGCGACAGTCATGAGGTCCTTGTACGACGAGTTGGTGCAGCTACCGAGACAGACCTGGTTGACCTCGAGCCCGGCCAGTTCCTTCACGGTCTTGATGTTGCCTGGGCTGTGAGGATAGGCAGCCAGCGGCACGAGCTTGCTCAGGTCGATATCGATGACACGGTCGTAAGTAGCATCCTTATCCGCGAGGATTTGTACCCAGTCATCGGGTCGGCCCTGAGCCTGCAGGAAGGCCCTGGTTACCTTGTCGCTGGGAAAAAGGGAGAAGGTAACCCCGGTCTCGGCGCCCATGTTGGTGATCGTGGCCCGGTCGGGCACGGACAGGGTAGCCACGCCATCGCCCCCGTACTCCAGAGCGACGCCGACGTTGCCTTTGACGGTGAGGATCTCCAGCACTTGGAGGATGATGTCCTTGGCGGAAACCCAGGGCTGCAGCTTGCCGGTCAGGTTGATCTTGAAGACTCTGGGGCAGGTCAGGTAGAACGGGCCGCCGGCCATTGCTACGGCAACGTCCAGCCCGCCGGCGCCAATGGCGATGCTGGCGATGCCGCCCGCCGTGGGAGTGTGCGAGTCGGATCCCAGCAGGGTCTTGCCAGGACGGGCAAAGCGCTCCAGATGAACCTGATGACAGATGCCATTGCCAGCGCGAGAATAGATGATGCCATACTTGGCGGCTACGCTTTGCAGATAACGATGGTCGTCAGCGTTTTCGTAGCCAATCTGGACAGTGTTGTGGTCCACGTAGCTGACGGACAGCTCCGTCTTGACTCGGGGCACGCCCATCGCCTCAAACTGTAGATAGGCCATGGTGCCGGTTGCGTCCTGGGTCAGGGTCTGGTCAATGCGAATGCCTATTTCCTTCCCCGTTTCCCATTTTCCTTCGACAATGTGCGGTTCCAGAACCTTCTGTACCACATTCTTGCCCATAAACCATTCCTCCTTTGACTGATGAGTGCCGCAACGAGGTTGCTACCTGCCGTCACGTGAGCATAAAAAACAGGCTGCAAAGATGTCTGAAAGCCATCTGCAGCCTGCAAATCAAAGAATCCTATTCGCTCCCAACGATTCTGTCGAACGATGACGTGAAGGCAGCGCTCAGACCTCTTTGTGCTGAAAATTGCATTGCCATTATAAAGTACAACGACAACTTGTCAAAGGCACAAAAAAGGAGTCCGCATCCCTTTGGGAGTGAACTCCTCACGAATGGCGGCGACTAGGATCGAACTAGTGACACAGGGCTTATGAGTCCCCCGCTCTACCGACTGAGCTACGCCGCCAGACACAAAAGTAGCGGGGACAGGACTCGAACCTGTGACCTTTGGGTTATGAGCCCAACGAGCTGCCACTGCTCCACCCCGCGTCGTAGCAGCCAGTATACCGAACATTCCGGGACTAGTCAAATCGCACCAGTTCGAGAGTGTGGAAAAAGCGGGCGAGGGATGGGAGCACCCTGGCGCCTGTGCCTGGTAGTGCCAAGACTCCGGGCAACCACAGACCTCGATAGGTTCGTAGTACAGGCTTTAGCCTGTCCCCACCCACTGACGCGATGAGACCGTCCGGAAGGGGAGCGCTAAAGCGCAACTACGAACCTGTCGTTCGCGCTCCCTGGGCAGTTATTCCACACTCTCAGCAGTTCGAGCTGGTGCCGAACAACGCCCCGACCAGGGGCCTATCCAGCAGCAACGGACGAGTAGGCCTCCAGCGTCAAACGGGCCGTCTGTTGCCAGGAGAATCTGGCGGCCTGGGTGAGGACCTTCTGCCGGAAGGTCTGCCTCGTGGCATCGTCAACCAGCAAGCGGAAACCACGAACGACCTCATCGATGTCAGTTGGGTCTACCAGAATGCCCCCCTCGCCAACGATCTCTGGCAGCGACGAGCAGCGTGAGACCAGTACTGGTGTGCCGCAGGCCATTGCCTCCAGGGGCATCAGACCAAAGCCTTCATAGAGCGACAGGAAGGCGAAAAACACCGCCCCACTGTACAGAGCTGGCTTGTCCGATTCGGGAATCCAGCCGCTGAAGAGCACTCGACTGCCCAATCCAAGCTGTCGCGCGAGACGCTTGGGGTTGGGGAAGAGCTCTGATTCCTCCGCTGGCAACTGCCCGGCAATGACCAGCGCCGGCACCTGTTCCTGCTGGGTCAGAAGCCCGGCATAGGCCTGGAGCAGCGTGGTCAGATTCTTGCGCTGGTCAAAACCTCCCAGGTACAAGATATAGCGTTCGGGAAGGCCATACTTGGAGCGCAATGCCACGAGAACTTCAGGATCGGTTACTGGCCGGCAGGCCGGATGTGCCGCGAGGTAGATCACCCTGATTCGCTCCGCGGGGATGTGCAGAAGGCGGACGATATCCTCCCTGGATGCCAGCGAGTCAGTGATGATCAGGGCTGCTCTTCTGGCTGCAGCCGCGGCTAGTCGAGTATAGGTCTTGACCAGAAGCGAGCCGCGGTAGGGGGGCAAGAGCAGCGGGATCAGGTCGTGGACCGTGACAACGGTGGGCACAACCGGCCGCAGAGGAGAACCCCAGTAGGGCACATGAGCCACCTGTGCACTGGCTGTGTGACAGGCACCACGGAAAGCGACCTGTTCGAACCAGACCTTGTCCAGGTCGGGCTGCCAGCCGCTGAAGGGCGTCTGCAGCGAGCGACCGGCCAGATCATCAACCGCGTTGCCGGCCGCCCGCGACCGGGGCGTGAAGAGCAGGTACTCGTTGTCAGGCGCGACCTGTTTCATCGCGGAGAGTAGCTGTTGCACGTACTGCCCGCTGCCGGTGGTCTGCTGCCCCCAGAAGAACCCGTTGATCGCCACGCGCATGTTGCGCTCCGATACGGTTCTCAGTGCTTGGTGCGGAAAAAGTCGGCGGTGAGCTCTAGCCCCTGATGCAAGTCCGTTGTGGGCTGCCAGCCGAGTTCTTGCCTTGCCCGGTCGGCGCTGAGCCAGATCTTGAATACCTCACCGACCTTGGCCGGCCCGTGGATCTCTGGCTGGTCACTGCTCACGATGTGTTTGACTGCAGCAAAGAGGGTGTTGATTGAGGTGCCAACGCCAGTGCCGATGTTGTAGGTGCCACTGTCTCCCTTGTGCAGGGCCAGGACACTGGCCCGGGCGAGGTCTCCGACGTAGACAAAGTCGCGCTCCTGGTCGCCGCTGCCGTTGATAATCACCTGCTGGCCGGCCAGCATTCGTCCGGTAAAGATGGCCACGACTCCCGCCTCACCGTAGGGATCCTGGCGCGGGCCATAAACATTGGCGTAACGCAAGATGGTATAGCGGATGCCGTGGTACTTGAAGTACAGCGGCAAATAGTACTCAAAGGCAGCCTTGCTCACGCCATAGGGATCCAGGGGAGCGACAGGGTGCGCCTCGTCAGCGGGAAGGTAGTGGGGTTCACCGTAGACGGCGCCACCCGTAGAAGCATAGATGAACTTGGATACTTTGTGCTTACGGCAGCACTCCAGCAGGTTGATCCCGCCGGTGATGTTGACATCAGCGTAGAGGGCTGGCTCGACCATGGATTCGCGCACACTGGCTTTGGCGGCATGGTGGTTCACCACCTCGGGCTTTTCTGCGGCAAAGAGCTCGTCCAGGCTGGAGTCTCTGAGGTCGAGCCGATGGAAACGAGCCCGGGGATTGAGGTTGCTCTCTTTGCCGGTGCTCAAGTCATCGACAATGACCACGTCATGGCCTGCGGCAACGTAGGCGTCAACAACGTGCGAGCCAATAAAGCCGGCCCCGCCAGTAACCAGTATCTTCAAGAGTCTCCTTTCGATGGGGAACGGAAACGTCATCGTCCCTGCAAGTCAGGCTGCAATTATACCCTACTTTCGGTTTAGACCCGGCCGTGAAGGCAGGTATAATGAGACACCAGTATGCGTATCAAACACCTCAGTCTGGTCAACTTTAGGAACTATTCTCGCCTCGAACTAGACCTGCCACCGGGCATTATCCTGCTCCTGGGCGATAACGCTCAGGGCAAGACGAACTTGCTCGAGGCGGTCTACCTTCTGTCGCGCATGCGCTCTCCTCGCACTGGCACCGAGCGCGAGCTGGTAAACTGGCTGACGCTAGAGGAGGAGCTGCCTTTTGCTCGCCTGGCGGCACAGGTGCAGCGGGGTGATGAGATCGACCAGATTGAAGTCTCGCTGGTCCAGAATGGGCTGCTGGCGCCAGAGGCGAACGGCAGTTCGCTGCGCAAGCACATCCGGGTCAACGGAGCAGCCAGGCGAGCAACGGACGTCGTCGGCCTGCTGAGCGCGGTCCTGTTCATGCCAGAAGATATCGACCTTGTGGCCGGCTCGCCCGGGGGCCGGCGCCGCTATCTGGATGATGCCGTGTGCCAGGTCGATGCGCAGTACTCTCGAGAGTTGCAGCGCTACACGCGAGTTCTGACTGAGCGCAACTTTTTGCTGCGTTCGCTACGCAGTCGCAGCTTTGACCCATCAGAACTGACCTTTTGGGATCAGAAGCTGATTGAGCACGGCTCGTACTTGATATGGAAGAGGCATCAGATCTTGAAGATGCTGAACATCGAGGCGCAGCGTGTGCTTTTGCGGTTGACCGGCGGGGCGGAAAGCCTCGAGTTGGAATACGTGGGCACGGTCGAGTCATTTCGCGGGGAAGAAGAGGCCGCGCAACCGCAGCTCTTTGCAGGTGTTGCCGCCTCTTCGATGCCGGATGAGGCAGATGCACGGCAGGCCGTGTCCGAGTCGTTTGCGGCCAGGCTGCGCGAGATGCACAGTCGAGAAATCGACCAGGGGGTTACTCTGGTTGGCCCGCATCGCGACGACCTGCGCTTCTGGGCGAATGGCATTGATATGAATGTCTTTGGGTCGCGAGGGCAGCAGAGGACGGTGGCTTTGTCCATGAAACTGGCCGAGCTGGAGCTGGTCGCGACGATCAAGCAGGATCGCCCGATCCTGCTGCTGGACGATGTAGCTTCCGAGTTGGACGAAGAGCACCGGAAGTACCTGTTCGCCGCGCTGTCCACCGTGCAGCAAGTGGTAATGACGGCCACCGACCTGGCGCACCTGAGTTCCACTTTTGTTGCCGGGGCGACGGTGTGGCGGGTGACGGGCGGTCGGGTCGAGGTTCAGTCTAGTCCGCGCTGAGTGGGCGTTTGTGGGCCATGCCCGGTCGCCGGGGGTACCTGGCTGGCGTCAGACTGACCTTCTCAATGACCACCAGGGAGCGCGGGTCCTTCAGCCCTGGTAGCTCATAGGTCTTGACCTCATGGAGCTCCCCGCCGAGCAACCGTATGGCAGCGGAAGCGAGTTCTATCTCCGCAGCGACATCTGCCCCTTTTGATGCGATGAAGCAGCCTCCCTTGCGGCAGAGCGGCAGGCAGTATTCTGCCAGTTCAGCCAGGTCAGCTACGGCGCGGGCGAGAACAATATCGTAGCGCTCGCGGAAGTGCGGGTCCTGACCAAGCTCCTCGGCTCTCCCCCAGCGGCAGTCCACTTCGGAGAGGCCCAGGGCCGGCACGAGATGCTCCAGGAAACGGACCTTTTTCTGGGAAGAGTCCACCAGAGTCATTTGCAAAGCAGGGCGCAGGATCTTGAGGGGCAGTCCCGGGAACCCCGCCCCAGTGCCGACATCAATGCAGAGCCGAGGGGCCTCTGCTGTTGACAGTGGTACCACGTCTGGTAGCGGCTCGGCCACTGCTATGCCTGGAGCAGGAATGGCCAGCAAGCAGGCGAGCGAATCAAGAAAGTGCTTGATCTGAACGTCCTCGTAACCGGTGACAGCAGTGAGGTTGAACTTGCTGTTCCACTCCACCAGCTTGAGGTAGTAGGTGCGAAAAGCAGCGATATGCTCGGTGGTGAGCCGCAGGCCGAGAGCTCTCGCCCCATCGCGCAGTTGATCCATCGAGAGCTCAGAAGTCAGACTATGCACCAGTACCTGCTCACCGGGGAATCTCCACACAGATGCGAAGTAGATTGTTCCATTGCTGCTTGAACTGAGCCTGGTCCTGCCAGAACACACCCGGCGGATAGGATGGTCTGGCCCACTCCCTGGGGTAACCGGGGTCAACAAAGTAAAAGCCGCGCTCGGGCGCCGGGCCAGCCGGCTCGTAGCCGTAGAGCACCTTGGCATGTCCCCATCGCCGCACGAGATCACCGAGGATGATGATGGTAGTTCGGTTTTCCCTCAAGTTGCGCAGCAGTGTCTCGACGCTGGCCAGCCAGCGCAGCCTGGCCGGGATCTGCTTACTCTGGAGGTAGGCCGATATGCCCCAGGGAAGAGTGGCCCAGCCGGGGATCTTCTGCAGGTGGGTCTCCATCTCCCGGGCCACCTCGGCGCCGTCGAATTGAGCATGGCCGAGGAGGGCGTTGGCAGCGATGGCCACGCAGTACGCAGCGCAGTCGTTGGTGTCCTGGCCTTGATACTGGTGCCACAGATACAGGTCCGTGGCAGCATGGTAGTGTGGCTTGAGTAGGTTGCGTTCTGTCGGCAGGTTGTTGCTCATGCTGTCTTCCCATGGAGGGCGGCACCGTCAGCCAGGAGCTAGGCGTCAGCTTCGGGCTCTACGTCCTCTGCGTTCTCCGTTGCCTGGGCGGGCGCTGGGGTCAGCACCTGGCGGCCGCGGTTGGGGCCCTCGTCCGGGCCGACAACGCCCCTGGCCTCCAGTTGATCGATGAGGCGCGCCGCTCGAGAGTAGCCGATGCTGAGCTTGCGCTGCAGCAGAGAAATCGAGGCAGTACCCTTCTGGCGAATGATCTTTTCGGCCTCGTCCAGCAGTTCATCCTGTGCCGCCGACTGGGCCGCTCTGGCGATCATCTCTTCCCACAGTGGCTGCTGAGTGAGTTCTGCACCGGGCAATGCGGGCGCCGGGCTGCGCAGGCCACGCCAGTGAGCCACCAGCTTTTCCAGTTCGGCATCGGAGATATAGCAGCCCTGCATGCGCACCAGCTTGCTCGAGTCCGCTGCCATATAGAGCATGTCACCGCGGCCCAGCAGCTGTTCTGCCCCGGTAGTGTCGAGGATGACCCGCGAATCAACGCCGGAGAAGACGGTGAAGGCAATTCGCGCTGGAAAGTTGGCCTTGATCAGGCCGGTAATGACGTCGACCGAAGGTCGTTGCGTGGCAATGACCAGATGGATACCCGTGGCCCTGGCCAATTGGGCCAGCCGGCAGATGGAGCGCTCCGCCTCTTCGGGGGCGGCCATCATCAGGTCGGCCAGCTCATCGATCAGCACGACGATGTAAGGAAGGTGGTCCGGGCGCGATGGGTGAGAGGCATTGTAGGCCTCGATGTGGCGGGCACCTACTTTGGCAAAGAGCTTGTAGCGCCGCTGCATCTCGCTGGTTAACCATTTGAGGGTTGCGACCACTCGCTCTATCTCGACTACCACCGGCACAATGAGATGGGGAATGCCGTTATAGTTGGTCAGCTCCACCATCTTGGGGTCGACCATGATCAAGCGCAGGTCGTCGGGCGTGTTGTTGAACAGGAGACAGGCAATGATGGCGTTGATGCAGACCGATTTTCCAGAGCCGGTTGCTCCGGCGATCAGAAGGTGGGGCATTTCTGACAGGTCCGCTGGTATAGGCTGGCCGGCAACGTCCTGCCCCAACGCGATGCGAAGCCGGCCCTCCTTGGTGCGGAACTCATCCGAGTCCATTACGCTGCGCAGGGTGACCATAGCGGTACTGGTGTTAGGCACTTCGATGCCAACCATCGACCGACCAGGCACCGGGGCTTCGATGCGAATGGGAGAAGCGGCCAGGGCCAGGGCAAAGTCGTTGGACAGGTTGCTAATGCTGCTGACCTTTACCTTGACTTTGCGCAGCTTGCCTGTGGGATCTTTCTTCTCGACAAAGCCGGGTTCTACGCCGAACTGGGTAACGGTAGGTCCCTGGTTGACCTCAACTACCTTGCCGGGCACGCCAAAGTTGGCCAGCGTCTCTTCGATGATGCGTACCTTGGTGCGGATCTCCGCCTGGCTCAGCTCTTGCTCCGTGCTTTGCACCAGAATGTCCTCCCAGGAGGGGAGCTGCCACTGGCTGTCAGGAGCATCGAGCCGCCCGGGGGCTAGGTCGGTAGCCAGTCCAGCCCCGCCGGCATGAGAAGCACCAGCCTGGGCGGCGCTGGCGGCATTCGGCTGTGCGTTCGCCTTTGGCCGCTCGAAGGCGCCTGCAACGCGGGCGGCGGCGCTCTGGTCGATGGGCGGGGGCCGGTAGGCATTTGCTGCTTCCCTGATGTGCCGGTAGGCCTCGCTCAGGGAATGCGCGAGCGATACCAGTCCTTCCCAGACCCTCCTCGGCGAGATATGGAATACTGTGACCAGGCCAACGGCGGCCACGAGAAGCAGTATGGTCAGGGCTCCCAGATCACCCAGAGCCGCGATGAGATTGCCGCTGATCCACCAGCCGATGTGGCCTCCGCCGCCCCCGGCACGAGCCAGGGCGGCCGGGTCCTGCGCAAAATAGTGCAAAAGGCCCTGACCGCTGATGAGCAGTAGCACAATCCCGATAATGGTGTCAATAGAAATGTGCACCGTCTGGCCCATTCCGGAGAGAAAGAGCCAGAAGCCTATTGAGGCCAACAGCAGAGGCAGAAAGTACGCTCCCCAGCCGAACCCGGTTCGCAACAGTTGCAGCCAGGCGCCGGTGAGGGTTCCGCGTACCGACGACAGCAAAGTCAGCGTGGTGAGCAGCGCAACCAGCAGGAGCACGATCCCGCCAAGCTTGAGCTGGTCCTGCCGGGAGAACGTCTGGCTCGGCCTGGTGCGCCGCGAACGCTTGGTCTTGGCCATTGCTTACACTTCCATGACCATGGGCAAGATCAACGGCCGCCGCTTCGTCTCGCTATAGACAAAACGACTCAGGGCCTCTTTGATTCGACCGGTCAGCACGGCGCGACCACCACCACCCTGCACTGTCTTGACAACCTCGCTACGTGCCCGGTCCAGCAGGTCTTCCGATTCGCTGAGGTGCACAAAGCCGCGCGAGATGAGCTCTGGTCCGGCCAGGATACGTCCCGTGACCCGGTCGGTGGTAAGAGCGACCACGAGGAAACCGTTGCGCGAGAGCAAGCGGCGATCCTCGAGGACCACTTCGCTAATGTCCCCCACACCCAGCCCGTCAATCAGAACATAGTCGTCCGATACCTTGCCGGCGATCTGGGCAGACGAACTGTCCAGTTCGAGCATCTGCCCGCTTTCCATGACAAAGATATTCTGCCGTGGAATGCCAACTGCCTCGGCCAACTGCGCGTGCAGCACGAGGTGGCGAAACTCGCCGTGAATGGGCAAAAAGAACTTGGGACTGACCATGTTCAACAGCAGCTTGAGCTCTTCCTGGCTGCCGTGACCCGAGACATGGACATCGAAGAGTTCGTCGTACCGTACATCAGCACCAAGGCGGAAGAGATTGTTGAGTGTGCGATTGACCAGCTCCTCGTTGCCCGGGATGGGCGATGCCGAGACGATCACGCTGTCTCCCGGCAGAAGGCTCACTGGCTGATACTCATTGCGTGCCATGCGCACCAGGGCCGAAGTGGGCTCGCCCTGGCTGCCAGTGCATACGATCGCCACCCGGTCCTGGGGCAGGTACTGAATGTCATCGATGTTGAGCAAGCAGCCGTCTGGCGCTTTGAGGTAGCCCAGGTCCATTGCCATGCGCACGTTCATGCTCATACTGCGTCCGGCTACAGCCACATGACGTCCGTACTTTTCGGCGGTGCTGATGACCTGCTGGATGCGCGAGATGTTCGAGGCAAAGGTTGCCACAATGACCCGGCCCTTGGCATGGGCAAAGACATCCTCAAAGATGTGAGCGATGCTTCTCTCTGAAGGGGTGTAGCCGGGGGTCTCGGCGTTGGTGCTGTCAGACATCAGGAGCAGAACGCCCCTGCGGCCGAGGTCAGCCAGCTTGGCAAAATCAGTGGGCTGCCCGTCGACCGGCGTCGAGTCGAACTTGAAATCGCCGCTGTGTACAACCAGACCGACCGGAGTGTCAATTGCCAGACCGACGCCGTCAGGGATGCTATGGTTGACGCGGAAGAACTCGGTCCGGAAGGGTCCCAGAGTCAGACTGTCGCCGGGAGAGATGATGTGTCTTTCGGCGTCGTTGATGCGACTCTCGCGAAGCTTGACCTCAATCAGCCCGTGGGTGAGACGTGAGGCATAGACCGGAACCTTGATCTGCGAGAGCAAGTAGGGCAGGGCGCCGATGTGGTCCTCATGACCGTGCGTGACGATAACAGCGATGACTTTGTCCCTGCGCTCGAGGACATAGCTCATATCGGGAATGACGATGTCAATCCCGAGCATCTCGTTCTCGGGGAACATCAAGCCTGCGTCAATGATCAAGAGCTGGTCATCGTACTCCATGACCAGCATGTTCTTGCCGATCTGACCCAGGCCGCCGAGGGAGATGACTTTGAGTTTGTCTTTTCCCAATCGACTCCTCGTTTCCTGGTTATTGACTGATATTTCGACCCCTTGAGGGGTTCAAGTGCGATAGCTGGCGACGAATGGTCGCGTGCTAGAACAGACTGAGCTGCTCCGCATGCAACACCGGATCGCTGGCCGAAGGAGTATCCTTCTGAGCCAGAATCGACGGAATGCGGCCAAAGTCCTGCTCGATGTCCTCGCGGTACTTGGGTTGGTGCAATGCCGCCGCAGGGTGAAACATCGGCAGCACGACCAGGTCACCGATTCGAGTAGGTATGCCATGTACCTTGGAAATGCTGGCCCGGGGCAGGAACCTGGCCATCGAATAGCGGCCCAGGGTGACGATCAGTTTCGGCTTGACCAGCTCTATCTGTTGGTCCAGAAAGGGCCGGCAGGCCTCTATCTCATTGGGCATAGGCTCGCGGTTGTTCGGGGGCCGGCACTTGACCACGTTGCAGATGTACACGTCGCTGCGTTTCATACCCACGGAGGCCAGCAACTCGTCCAGAAAATGGCCCGCTGCACCAACAAAAGGGCGCCCCAGACGGTTCTCATGGAAACCCGGCGCCTCGCCGATGAACATGATCTGCGCACCCACCGGCCCTTCTCCTGGGACGGTGTGTTCGCGCCCCTTGGCGAGGATGCATCTGTCGCAGGCGGCAATCTGGGCATACAATTCGGTGAGCTCGGGCAAGGTAGCCTCCTACCACAGACGATGGTGACTCGGGCAGTGCGATTGTACCGCAGTGCCGCTTTTCGTGCAAGGATTTTGGCTCATTTCGATGCAGAGGTCATTTGACAAACAACCGAAAGGCATCTAGAATCGCCTCTGTGCGTGGTGTAGCATGTCTGCCGATTGTACCGTTATGAGAACCGCGGAGGCCAAACCCCTTTGGCTTCGGCGGTTTTGTGTTTGAAAAGCGACTGTACTGAACTCCATCCGCCCGGTTGTTGACTGGGTTCTATAGCGATTGTATTGAGAAAGGAAGGTGCAGGACGGGATGGCAGAGAAGACTCAGGGTACGGTCAAGTGGTTCAGTCGGGTGAAAGGATACGGATTCATCCAGCCAGACGGTGGCACTGAGGATGTGTTCGTCCATTACTCGGCCATTATCGGCGATGGATTCCGCAACCTGGAGCAGGGG
Source organism: Chloroflexi bacterium ADurb.Bin180 (assembly GCA_002070215.1). NCBI lineage: Bacteria > Bacillati > Chloroflexota > Chloroflexi bacterium ADurb.Bin180. Next base: position 18,550 of record MWCV01000035.1, read on the forward strand.
CAGCGCGTCGAGTTCACCGTGGAGGACAGCCCCAAAGGCCCGCAGGCGGCCGAGGTCACCAAGCTGGACTAGCTCGGGAAGCACTTTATTCACTCATCTGGCCGGAGGCTCAACTCTGGTCTGCGAACGTCGAATAGAGGATTCCCAACCCCCTCTGTGTCTCCACAAGAGGGGGTTTCTTTCTGCCCCAATCTGGGGTAGACTAGGGCACTCGAGAAAAGGAGCCATCAACACGATGAAGGGCAGAGTATTCTCCGGCGCTCGGCCTACCGGGCGGCAGCATCTGGGTAATTATCTTGGTGCAATCAAGAACTATGTGGCGCTGCAAGAGGACTATAGCTGCGTCTACTGCGTGGTGGACCTGCATGCCTTGACCACGCTGCGCGACACGCACCTCCTGAAGCAGAACACCTATGACATGGTGCTGGACTGGCTCGCCGCCGGGATGGACCCCCGGCGCAGCATCATCTTTGTGCAGTCACACGTGCCTCAGGTCACCGAGCTGCATACCATTCTGTCGATGGTGACCCCGATGGGCTGGCTGGCCCGCCTGCCCACCTTTAAGGAAAAAGTGCGGCAGCAGCCAGATAACGTCAACTACGGCCTGCTGGGCTATCCGGTGCTCATGGCGGCCGACATTACCCTCTACCGGGCTGATGTTGTGCCCGTGGGTGAGGATCAACTGGCGCACCTCGAGTTCACCCGGGAGATCGTGCGGCGCTTTAACTTTCAGTTTGGCGACACGTTGATAGAACCGCAGGCCAAGCTGACTGAAACACCGCGCATTATGGGCACCGACGGTGCTAACAAGATGAGCAAGTCGCTGGATAACCACATCGAGCTGGCAGCGACTCCGGATGAGATCCGCAAGCGCGTGATGGGCATGGTCACGGACCCGGCCCGCCGCTTCAAGTCAGATCCCGGCCACCCCGAGATCTGCAACGTGCAGGCTTTGCACAGGATCTTTGCCTCCGACCCGGCAGTCATTCCGCAGATCGAAGCGGACTGTCGTAAGGCGTGCATCGGCTGTGTGCAGCACAAGAAGATGTTTGCTGAGGAGCTGATCAAGGCCCTCGAACCGTTGCGTGTGCGGCGTGAAGAGTTCGCGCGCCATCCCGACGAGGTCTGGGCGATTCTGGCCGACGGCGCTCAGAGAGCGCGGGCGCTGGCCAATGAGACGATGACGGATGTCAGAAAAAAGGTCGGGCTGCCCTGATTCTGGGAAAGTCTGGCCAGCGAGGGAGAGGCGCGCACCCAGGGCATAGGGTGCGCGCCTTTGTGCTATCTAGGGGCGGCCAAGCACGACGTTGACCGCATCCCTGACCACGGCGCCAGCGGTGGCCAGAGTGCCCTCTTCCTCGATGATGGCAATGATGGTCCCATTGATATCGCTCGTGTAGACCACGCCCATCTGCCACCGGCTGAGCCGCGCCAGGGGATGGTCCAGGGGCAGCTCGGTGGGCTGAACTGTTAGCCTGTAGCTATCGCCGGCTGGCTTGGCCGTAGCGAGCAGTTTGATGGCCTTACCCTGCTGTGAGGCGGCCAGAAGCTGCTCGCGGGTGATGCCTCTGATGCCCTGCACCGAGACATCCTGGAGCGTCGCCGGCATGCCGAGCACGCTGTTGGCAACGATGATCAGCTTGTTCGTCGCGTCCCAGCCATCCACATCCAGGGTTGGGTCTGCTTCCGCTACTCCAGCCTTCTGCGCCTCACACAGAGCCTCATCAAAGGTCAGACCACTCTCCTGCATGCGGCAGAGGATATAGTTGGTGGTGGTGTTAAAGATGCCCTCAACCCGCTGAATGTGCGCGGCAATCAGGTCGCGGCGACCTATGTTCACCGTGGGCAGACCTCCGGCTACAGCGCCGCTGAACAAGAGCTGCCTGCCGTGGGAGGCCGCGAGGCCCGTAAGTCTGGGATAGGCCAGAACCAAAGGGCCTTTGTTGGCGGTTACTACATCGAGACCGTTCTCCAGTGCCCAGGCGATCACCGATAGACCAGGCTCGCCGTGTTTCAGACTAGTCGGCGAAAGTTCGACCAGCAGATCCGCTCCGCTCTGAGGCAAGGCCTCGAGCGCCGACAGGCCAGGATGGCCATATCGCTGCAGGGCAGCAACACCCTGGTGCAACTCCTTGCGCTGCAACAATTCGCGGAGATCCAATCCATCGCTGCTCATCGCTGCCCCCGACGAATCGACCGCCGCAACAACCCTGAACTGGATTCCGTGATGCTGGGTCAACCAGGGGCCCTTGTCAGCAAGGATGCGCAAGAACCCACGTCCGATGTTGCCGACGCCCACCAGAGCTACTCTAGATATCTTCATGACCGCTCCTTACGCGTATTAGGACGAGCATTGGAGTGCAGGTACTTGGTACAAATAGAAAGTGAAGGCGAAACGCCACACAAAGGGCGGAAACTGCCGCGACTGGCCGATGAGAGTCGAGCCCCAGTGCAGCTTGTCCAGCAGTGTGCCTTGGAAGGGGCCGGGCCACCAGGCAGATGGATCCTCCTGAGCCAGGACCAGCACCTCTCTACCCTGCGCCTGCCACAAGCAGAGTGCCCCCTGCAGCGCAGCCTGGTCCAGCGGACCCTGGTTGAGGAGGAGAGCATCGCGCTCGTAGAACGACCATAGAGGCGCCGCAAACCAGCCCACTACCGAGTCGCCTCGCAGCGGCTCAAAGAGCACCACCGAGTCCTTGGGCAGCCGCTGGGCCAGTTCGGTGAAGAATTGCCACGTGCCCCGGCCTTCTTGCAGGAACCAGTAGGGGGCCGAAACACGAAGCAGCAACACGAACACCAGACCCGCCAGCACCGTGCCTGGCAGGCGGCGCTTGAGCCTCTGCGCCAGCCAGAGCACCGCAAACGCAGCCAGCAGCATCATCCCCGGGAAGACTTCTGGGACGAGTCTTCTGAGCGCCACAGGATAGATCCAGCCGGTGGTGTAGCGCCAGAAGAACACCGCTGCGAAGGACAGAAGGAAGATGAGGAACAGCCAGTGTTCCGGGTGTGCCATACTCTTCCACAGGAGCGTGGCGATGCCTGCCACGGCCAGCCAGAAAATCAGATGGCCGATGTAGCGCGCCGGCGCCGCCATCACCTCTTCGCCATAGATACGCATCGCGCTGCCGTTGGAGCCAAAGTACTCGGGCGAGAGGGGACGGATGTAGAGCGAGTAGGCAACGGCCAGAAGGATCAGAATCGTCAGTCCTCGACCCACGAGAAGTGAACTGCGCCGGGGGAATCTGTGCCATAGGTACACCGCCAAGGCGAGCAGCGTAGCCAGCACGAGGCCTACCAGGACTATCGGCGCCAGCCCAAGCTGCCGTATGCCGCGTAGGTAGCCGGAGAGCAGAATCTCCGCCGTGGCTCCGGTGTAAGGGCGGTTGGCCGTCCAGAGAGAAAAACCGAGGCAGCCCAGGAGTGAGCCAATGGCCATGGTCAGCCCTCGCCAATCGCGCCTGACCCAGATGAGCAACAGGAACAGCCCTACCGCCGGAAGGGCAAGAATGCTGTCGATGCGGGCGGCAAAGGAGGCGGCGAGGAGTGCTGCTCCCAGTAGGCAGAGCCAGCGGGAGTGAGTTTGCAGGTAGAGGATCAGCACGTACAGCGCGCTGAGCACAAAGAACTGGCCAACCACCTCAGCATAAGGGGCGCGGGAGAAATGGAGCTGGGGAAAGGATATCGCCAGCCAGAGACTGGCCAACAAACCCACCCGGCTGTCAAAGAGCCGGTTGCCGAGCAGATAGACCACCACAAGAACAAACGCTCCAAAGAAAGGCGTGACGTAAAGCATCGCCTTGCCGTCAAAGAGTCCCATCCAAACGCTGGCCAGCGGTGGGCGAGACGCCACGACCGAGCCCGAATCTGCATCGACGACATAGTACGCCCCGTAGAGCAACCCTTCATAGGACTTGAACTGCACATTGGAGAGTTGCTGATCCGCCGGAAGGTAGAACAGTCTCTTTTGCTCGCCGGTCAAGCCATCAAACGGAGCATAATGCGTGGTGAGCCCGCCACTGCGCTGCAAGAGCGCCGCCGTGTTGGGGTAGATAGCTGAATCACCAAAGAGGGCAAAATGCTCGGCTGGCCAGCCAAAGAGAACCGCCCCAAACACAAGAAGCAGCGCGACGATCAACCGCTCACGGGAAACGGCTGCCGGGCGGTGGCGAGACAAGAAGCGGAACGATGCGCAACCCAGCGCGACCGCCAGGAGAAGGGCCGCCGCCAGTGTTGATGTGCGGTACAAACCAGCCCTGGCCAACCCCACGGCGAGCAAACTCCACGCCGTCAGAGAGGTGGTAACGGCAAGCCAGCTGCGCTCGACCTGAGAGATGCCTGATTGGCGGCCAAAAGACTCCATACTAAAGCTGGCTCCTGCTAGCTCTTGCGCATCACGACAACGTCCTGGTACTCGTGCCCCTCAAGCTGGATGTCGATCACATCCAGAAAGCGCCCCCAGGTGTTGCGGATATAGTCCATAGAGTGAAACAGGATAGCGTTGTTGACTGCCGCAGTCTGCCAGGACAAGACCATACGCTCTCTGGGCATAGGAGACCGGAACATCTCCGGACAAACGCGGCACTCGGCAATATAGTCCTTCATGATCAGGATATCGTGGTAAAGCGCGCGGTTGGGGTTCATGCTGTTCCAGGTGCGCTCGGTGTGTATGGTCAGATAGGCCATACCACCCGGCCGCAGGATCCTTCGTAACTCGGCGAGCCAGGCCAGCTCGAACGCGTCGATATGGGTAAAGACCGAGAACGCATAGACCAGCGAAAACGAATTGTCCTCCAGAGGAAGCTGCGGGAGGATCGAGTTTTGAAAGACGTGCAATGAGGGTGCCAGAAATCGGCGGATCCATTCGATGTAACGTTGGTTGATGTCAACTGCCCACAGGTCGGCGGACGTTTCGTGGCAGAGCAGGTGCCGCAAGACGCGGCCGGTGGCGCAGCAAGTTCTAGGGCTGAGCCCTGCTGCAGGAGAGCAGAGGCTCCACAGGAGCGGAGCGCGCGCTTGAGTAGCAGGTAGTCTTTCAGGCCGCTCAGCCAGTAGTCATAGTGTCTGTCGCCGTGATAGCCCTCACGGTCAGCCGTGGTCGGGATAGGGTAAGGATCGTCGGCGATATAGCTCTCCAGGTCGCGCTCCAGGGTGCTCGTGTCGAAAGATATCCAGGGAGTGCCGCGCGATATTTCCTTAACGGAAGGCAGGACCTCATAGTCGGTGCTGGATGATGGGATGGCAATGGCGCCTGCCCAGGTCGGACCTGACGCTCGCAATTTGGCAATGCTGCCGGCTCTCAGACGACCCAGCCAGTTCCTAATGTTGGGCATACAGTTCCTCCAACCGGGTCACGTGGTCCTGCAGGTTCATCGGCGGCTGGACACCAGCGGCCGTGCGGTCTACCTCGTCTGGATGCTCGGCCAGACGCAGCAGCGTCTTGTGCCACGCCTGGACGTCACCGGGCGGGCAGAGCCAGCCGTCCACACCGGGCCGCACCTTCTCGCTCAGGGCTCCGATATCCGAGGCGACCACGGGCACGCCGGCGCCAAATGCTTCCTGAATCACGAGGGGCGAGTTCTCGTACCAGACAGAGGGCACGACCAGCACGTCAGTTTCAGCCAGCGCATGCCCGATAGCATCACGCGGCAGAACTCCCTTTAGCACGGTGTTGGCCGGATCAGCCAGGGTTGAGATCGACCGAGCATAGACAGGAAACGTCGATGGGTCTCCGTAGACGGCCAACGTGGCCCGGGCAGCCGTGATGCCTCGGAAGGCCTCGACCACGACGTGAACGCCTTTCTGCCACGCGAGGGAGCCCAGATAGGTGAAACGCAGCGGTCCAGCGGTCTTTTCCTGCCGCGGGTGGCTCTGGACGTCCCTGACGTCGATGCCATTCTCCAGGAAGGTGAACCGTTTGGCGGGGAAACCCTCGCGGGCATAGCGAGAAATGAGAAAGCGCGAGGGTGCCAACCAGTGGTCCACGGCAAAGGCCGCTCGACGAACCAGATAATCGCGAACCCAGAAAGCAGGGGCCACCAGAGGGCGCAGAAAGGTAGAACCGGGCAGCCTGGTCTGGGCCAGGGCACAACGTGCGCAGTTGAGGTCTCCGAGCTTGCCCTGGCAGGTGCGGTGATCCGGCCATACCAACTGCGAATTGGCGCAGACGAACCAGTAGTCATGCAGCGTCAGCAGCGAAGGCAGCCCGCGGGCCTTGACCGCGTGGATCAGACGGTAGGAAAGCCACATCACGTGCTGAAAGTGGACCAGATCGGGCTTGAACTCGTCGAGGAAGGCATCGAAGCGGGACTCGATATCCCGATTGGCAAAGGTGTCAAAGTACTTGGCAACGGGTGAGGCAGTAACCGGGTCAAAGCCGCGCCACACGCGCAACGCGCGAAAACCCTCCCGCCACTCCCATTCCTGGCCGGGAGCGCTTGCCCCTGGTGGCTCGCAGCGGAAAAAGACCGCTACCTGGTGCCGTCGCGCGGCCAGCTCCCGGGCCAGGCTCTGGGTATAAACCTCGGTGCCGCCCAGGCTGGCGGGAGGAAACTTGTGTACGACCAGGGCAATGCGCATGTCGCGCCTCACTGCGGCGGGCGATCCTGCCGCGCCGCAGAGTGATCGAGCGTCTGAATCCATTGCCAGGTGCGGGCCACCCCCTCTTCCAGAGAGACCTTTGGCTCCCAGTGCAGGTAGCGTTTGGCCCGCGTTGTGTCCAGGACGAGCTCTGGCACATCAAAGCGGCGCCCTTCGCTGTACGTGACCTCCAGCGGCTTGCCCGTGACTTGGCGGATCACATCCAGCAGCTCGTTGAGGGTATAGCCCCGCCCACCGCCGAGATTGAAGACATGCTCTGAAAGAGACTCGGCCTGAGCGGCAGAGAGTGCGGCGCTGACCAGGTCGTTGATGAAAAAGTAGTCGCGGATGACCGAGCCGTCACCCCAGATCTCAATGGGCAAACCCCGCGCCAGGTGGTAGAGGAATACGCCAACTGCTCCCTGCCTCTTGGAAGGATCCTGTCCGGGGCCGTAGGGCACGGAAGGGCGCAATACGACATAGTCGAGGCCATACAGATGGTGGTACAGATGCAAGTATTTTTCCACTGCCAGCTTGGTGATGCCGTAGGCGCTGATGGGGTCTGTAGGGTGGCCCTCATCTACCGGCTGCCGCCTGGCGAGGCCGTAAGCAGTACCGGCCGAGGAGAGAAAGATCACTCGCTGCACCCCGGCATGCCGGCATTCGTCGATCAAACGTACCGAAGGCTGAAGGTTGGTGGTGATGTCCATCAGCGGGTCGCGAGTAGCAGTCTCGTGGATGCTCGTCCAGGCCAGATGGAACACCAGGTCCATTCCGGTCATGGCCTCGCGAATGGCGTACTCGGTGTTGATGTCGCTGTGAATCCACTCCACGTCGGCCGGTACGCTGCCAAAGCGGCGGTCAAACAGGTCCAGCACACGCACGCGGTAGCCGGCAACCAGGAGGGCATCGACGAGATGCGAGCCGATAAAGCCGTTGCCGCCTGTGACCAGGACTCGGTTCATGGTTGCCCCTTCTTGCCTGCCTCGGCAATCACCAGTGAGTAGTACTGCTCCAGCCGCTGAATGTACGCTTTGAAACTCCATTGCCGGTGAGCCCTGGCAGAGGCGGCCTGCCCAAGCTCGTTGCGCCTGTCCGGGTCGCTGGCCAGAAGCTGTATGGCCCCGGCCAGGGTTGTGGCATCGTTTGGAGGAACCAGAATTCCCTCGACTCCATCGATGAGTGCCTCCGGAGTGCCGCCGGTGCGGGTGGCAATCACCGCGGCCCCGCTGGCCATAGCGGCGACCAGGGTGATGGAGAAAGGCTCGTCCCAGGTGGAAGGAAAGACAAAAAGGTCCGCGTTTCTCAACCGTTCGGCGAGGCCGCTCAAAGGCACAAAGCCATCCAGGAGGGTTCTGTCCTCGATGCCTTGCTCGCGAATCCTAGCTTTGAGAAAGGTCTTGAAGGCCTCACTGCCCTCGCCCACGATGCGCAGGGATAGATCCAGACCCGTCACCTGTCGGCGGAGCAGACCCAGTGCCTCGACCAGCACCTGCGGTCCCTTGCCTTCCCAGAGCTGGCCGGCGAAAACCACCTGGAGGTTGTTGTCACCACTGTGAGGTCCGGCGCGCGGGGGATAGAGGGAGGTATCAATGCCGAGATAGCCCACGTCAATGTGCGTCTCGGGGAAGCCAGCCTCAACGTACTGGTCTTTGATGAACTCGGAGATGGTCAGGATGCGGTCCGGGCTGCCCCATCGGCGCAGTAGTGGCTGGGCGAGGTGAGAATAGGTACTCACCACCGCCCTCTGCCACGACTGCGAGGGCTTGATCAGCAGCCCCAGGTCCCACAGCAGGTAGCGCAGCCACTTGTCCGCAGCCTGGGCTACCACCGGACAGCCGGCACCGCGGGCGGCCAGCAGTCCGGCGGCAGAGGCCATATACTGGTTGTCGACCACAATTAGGTCCGGCTTGAGCTCACGCAGGGTCTTCTGGGCGGCGACGTAGCTAGCACGGTCAAAGACGTGGTGCTTGAGTATATCCCGTGCCGTAAAGGCCCTGCCGCCGAGAAAGATGGCATCCTTGTCGGCCAGGTCATAGTTCGAGACCTGATGCACACCATCGAGACCGTTCAGTTCAGCGCCGTGTGCGGTCAGTACGTGGACGTCGTGACCGCGCTGACGCAGAGCGAGTATGATGTCGCGGGCCAGCATTTCATTCCCGCCAACGATGTAGGGCGGGTAGAGGCTGATCAGCCAGGCGATGCGCATTACTGGCCCTTGTTTCCTGAAGCATGATTGAGTACCAACTCTACCCACGGCTCGGACAACTTGTCCCAATCGTACCGCTGCGCGGCCTGCCGGGCGTTCTGGGCCAGGTGCTGGCGCAAACCCGGATCGGTGAGCAGGCGTACGGTCGCGTCCGCGAAGGAAATCGGATCATTGGCCAGGAGAATGTCCTGGCCGTCGCGCAGGTCGAGGCCCTCTGCCCCGACGGAGGTTGACACCACGGGCAGACCCATGGCCATGGCCTCGATGATCTTGAGCCTGGTGCCTCCGCCGAGGCGCAAAGGCACGACAAAGACCGTGGCACTGCTGTAGTAGGGGCGCACGTCGTCCACGCTGCCTGTTACCTGGATACCCGGCTGTCTGGCCATCTCCTGAATATCGTGCGGGGGAGAATGGCCGACAATCTGCACCTGTGTGTTCGGCACGGCTTCACGGATACGGTCGAACATGGTCTCGAAAAAGTAGTGTACCGCATCGATATTGGGGTAATAGTGCATTGCTCCGACGTAGAGCAGCACCGGTTCGCCGGGCTGGCGCGCCGCCGGAGAGAACGAGCTGAGGTCCGCGCCGTTGGGCACGACCAGATAGGGCATCTGCGGGACGTCGCGCCGGATGATGGCCGCATCCGCTTCTGTGCAGGCGATGAAAGCGTCGTACAGGGGCATCTTTAGCCGCTCGTAGCGCCGCAGCTTGGCCGCCTCGAGCGAGTCGAGCACTTTGTCCGTGCCCCACGGCCGCGACCGCGCTATCTCGCGATAGTGCTGGTGGTCGACCTTCTGTCGCAGTACCACCCGGGGCGTGTTGGGAAGCAGCTCGGCGTAGGGGGTCATACAGATTTCGTCTGCCACCAGCACATCGTAACCGCCGGCCGCCAGGTCCCGGCGGGCCTGAGCCAGCGAGTCGGCAGTGTGAAAGTAGTCGACGGAGCGAGGCAGGGTAGTCAGCGAGCGCCTCAAGCGATCTCTCGTGCGCCACGACTTGACCAGGGGGTAGAGAATCACCTTGCGGCAAAGCTGGCGCAGCGCCTCCTGGTCCTGCGACGATGGTTCTGGTCCGTGAACCACGGTGAACAGGTCAACCTCGGCGCGTTCGGCCAGTGCCCGCAGCAGATGATAGCTGCGCGTCTTGCCCCCCGTGTCGGGCGGATAGGGCAGATAGGGAGTGAAGAAGGCGACCCTCATTGGCTCCCCTCGCCCGCGGCCGGCTTGATGCCCAGCGCAAAGATCTCGCGCGATGGGGTGAGGAACAGACTATTGCTCTGGTGCAGAGCGAGACCAACCTGTTGCAGGTTGCCGCGCCACGCTTCGAGTGTTGACTCAAGAGAGGCCAGACTGTGCTCCTTGTCCAGGCACTCTTGTCGCAGTTGCGCCAGTTCGTCGTAGAGCAGAGTGTTGGCCAACCAGCGCCCGAGCGACCGGCGCCACGAGCTCGCGGCCCTGCGCCAGCCCGGGCGAGCGTCAGGGACTGGTGGTTGAGCAGTCGAGCTCACTCGGGGCGGTACCGCTGTCCAGGGAGGCAGCCGCGCCAGAACATCCGGAATCGCGGCAAGGTTCTCGGGCCGGTTCCAGGCCGCGGCGGGATTTTCTCCCGACTGGATCTGACTAAAGCCGGTGAAGGAGAGTAGGAACTCGAGCA
>MWCV01000036.1 GCA_002070215.1 Chloroflexi bacterium ADurb.Bin180
CCGCCACGGCGGGCAGCGGCGTGCGCGACCTGACCGGGCTAACGGCCAACCGCTGGTACACCATCACCGAAGCTCTCGCTCCGGGCTGGTGGCTGACCGGGCTGGCCGTCACCGACCCGGGCGGCGGCTCCCACATATCGCTCGGCGACCGGCAGGTCTATGTCGACCTGAGCGAGGGGCGGACCATCACCTGCACCTTTACCAATACCAAGATGGGCCATTTGACCGTTCGGAAAGAGACCCTGCCGGACGGGGACCCGACCTGGTTCCCCTTCAGCGCCGTTGGCTGGGGCTTTAATCTGGGGGATGGCATGTCGTTCACCAGTGAACAGGCTGCCGGAACATACCTGGTAACCGAAACCCTGGTGAGCGGCTGGATGACCCCCACCATCACCTGTTCCGACACGGACAGCACCGGCTCTGGCTATTTCGCCACGTATCGCATCGCCGTCGGCGAGTGGGTCACCTGCACCTTCACCAACGCCAGGAGAGCCAGTCTTACCGTCGACAAGGCGGTAGTGCCGAGCCCGAACTCGACGCTGTTTCGGTTCGATTACCCCGGGATGGTGATGAACATCGGCGAGTCCGACGTTGTGACCTTGAACAACCTGGCGCCAGGCACACACCGCGTCACCGAGACGGTCACCAGCGGCTGGCAGCTCGCCGGCCTGAGCTGCTCCGATGCGAACAGCTACCTCTCCGGCACCACGGCGGTGTACCAGCTCGAGCCGGGCGAGCATGTGACCTGTACCTTTACCAACGAACAGCTCAGCACGATCACCGTGCTCAAAGCGACAGTGCCACACGGCGACCCGACTCTGTTCCAGTTCACCGGCGCCGTCGCGGGAGCGCTCTCGGACGGAGGTAGCCTGACGGCGGAGGTTCTGCCGGGCATCGCCTGGGTGACGGAGACAGTCAAGGCGGGCTGGACAACGATGCCCATCGTTTGCTCGGACTCGGACAGCGGCGGCAACGCCCCGGTGGCCGAGTTCCGGTTGGCTCCGGGCGAATGGGTCACCTGCACCTTTACCAACGTGATGGGCCCGGACCTGGGCATCGACAAGACCGTGCAGCCGTCGGTGGTGGCGCCGCGCGAGCTGCTCACCTACACCCTCACCTATGGCAACTATGGCCAGCAGGCCGCCAACCAGGTGACCATCGACGACACCTTTCCCGGCGACCTGGAGCTGCTCTCGTGGGAGAGCTCGGGGCACCCCATCACCCGAACCGGTGCGAGCAGTCTGCAGTGGGCCGTTGGAACACTGGGGCCGGGCGAGGGCGGCATCATCACCCTGACCGCACGTTCACGCTGGGCCTGCAACCCCGTAACCAGCACGGTCGCCAACTATGTCTCGATGAACGCGTCTGCCCTGTCCGACCCGAAGTGGAGCAACAACTCGGACTCGGCAGCGGTGACCGTGAAGGCACACCTGCCCCCGCAGGTCGCGTTCACCTCGACCGCTCCCACGGGCTGCGCGCCGCTCACGGTGTATTTTACGGACACTAGCACCGCCCGCTCCGAGCCCATCGCCGGCTGGTACTGGACCTTTGGCGATGGCAGCTCGTCCTCGGCGCAGAACCCGCTGCACACCTATAGCGACACCGGGCATTTCAACGTGAGCCTCCAGGTTACCGACACGATGGGTTGTGCCGCAGGCCGGGGAATCGAGGCCTATGTCACGGTTCGCGCTGTTACCGCTGCCTTTGCCGTCGCCGACCCGCCGCATTGCGCGGCGACGGCGGTGGCCTTTACCAACCAATCGACCGCGCAGCAGGATACCCTGTCGGACTGGCTCTGGGCTTTTGGCGATGGCGCCACCTCAACCGACTGGTCGCCCACCCATAGCTACTCGTGTCCCGGCGTCTACACGGTGACCCTGTCCGTCTGGAGCAGCGCGGGCTGCTCCGCTGTGCACCGCGAAACGGTGACGATCAGCTCTTGCCTCGAAGTATCCAAGACCGACCGCTTCGACCCGGTGCCGGCCACGCACCGCATCGAGTACAGCATCGTCGTGCGCAATACCTCCGGCGCGATGTATGACCTGGTGTGGATCACCGACACCCTGCCTGCGGGGACCTACTTTTTGCCGTACGTGCCGGAGAACGCGGGCTGGCACGATGCCGGCAACCGCGTGGTCACCCGCTCGGTCGCCAACCTGGCCGGCGGCGCTTCGATGACGCTGCAGTTGATGGCTGGCACCCACTCGACCGCCCGCGGCCTGGTGACCAACGAGGTCGTCGCCCGCTGGGGCTGCGTGAGCGCCCGGGACACGGAGACCACGGTCATCGCTCCGCCGGTGGTCGAGCCGACCCCTGTGCCCACCCCCACGCCCATGCCCGTGCCCGGCGGCAGGACCGAGGTAGTGCAGGCGGGCTCTGGCACGGACAACCTGGACACCTACATCTACCGCTATCAGCCGGGCGCCAACTACTCGCTCAGCCCGCTTCTGCGCGTGGGCTACCGGCGCAACTTTGGCGCGCTCTTGCGCTTTGACCTCGCGGCCCTGCCGCAAGGGGCGGTCATCGACGAGGCCCGGCTCGAGCTCTACGCCGCCGGCTGGTCCGGTGCGGACGTGACCGTCGGCGCCTATGCCATCAGCAGCACGATGATGATCAGCGAGACCACCTGGAACCAGCCGCTGGGCGGCGCCTGGTGGAGCCTCGGCGGGGCCAACGACGTGTTCGTCGACCGCCGCGAGGCGCCGGAGGACGAGCTGACCACGAACGGGCCGCTGCAGTGGTATCGGTGGGACCTGACCGACCTGGTGCAGCAGTGGGTGGCGGGCCTGCCGAACAACGGCGTGCTCCTGCGCCAGAGCGTGTACGACAACGCGTCGTTCCACTTTGCCAGTGCCGAGCACGGTGTTCCCGCGCTGCGGCCGCGGCTGGTCATTCACTATCACTGAGGGGAGGGGGCCAGGACCGACCCGGGCTGAAATACGGCGGGCGGGGCACCACGCGGTGCCCCGCCCAGCTTCGTGTTGCGTCAAATGAAACTGTTACCGAAGGCTGGTGGTTGCCTCAGAAGTGCTGTTACCGGGTTGGTCAGTGGCTGATCGGGTAGCAACGGGCATCTGTCCGTCGATTGCGGCTAGGATGCGGTTTTCTTTGCTGGTCCGCATATCAGGTTGGGCGAGTTGCCACAGCCTCTGTTGGGCGGTCTCGATCTCTGCGCACAGTTGAACCGGGTTTAGGTCGTCGTAGATGGCCTTGAGTGCTTGGCGCTGCTTCTGGCTCAAGCTACCGCTCGCCAGCAGCCTCTGGTAGGGGGTTTGGCCCCGGTCGAACTGTTTCTGCACCCTGGTTCCTTCGCGATGGGAGGAGACCAGCTTGCAGATGGGCTGAAAGAAGTTGACGTGCAGCCTGATGAGGGTGTAGAGGTCCTCCAAAGCCACGAGGCTGGCGCGACTGTTGTAGCGGTCGTAGCCAACCAGCTTTCGGACGACCGACCAGTTCTTCTGCTCGACGCGGGCCTGGTCGTTCTTCTTGTAGGGTCTGGAGCGTGTCAGGGTAATGCCGTGTCGCTTGCAGTAGTGGAAGAGGGCATAGTTCATGAATTCGCTGCCGTTGTCGCTGTTGATGCCCCTTAGCGGGCATGGAAAACGACGTCGGGCCCGCTCGATGGCTCCACCGACCCGATCCTCGCCCTTGCCCCATACTGCCTCCAGCTCGGTCCAGCCGCTGACCGTGTCCACCATCACCAGCGTATTCAAGAAGAATCCCTCGGAACTCGTGCCGCAATGGGCGACCAGATCCACCTCCACATCGCCCACTTGCAGCCCCTGCTTGTCAGCAAACGTGCGCACCGGCACAAACCGCCTGAATCCGCCTGCCGACCGCGTGGTGGCCACACCGTGGCGCCGCCTATCGCGGAACGGCCGCAGTAGTCGGTCGATGGTCGAAGCGCTTACCCGTATGAGCTGGTCGTGCACCTGGGACGATACGCGAAGCAGCCCCTTCTCCTCCAGATTGGGCACCAACTCCGCTAGAAACGGAGCCAGCCGTTTCGAACAGACGCACATCGTCGCTTCCCAGGCTACCTTCAGCCCAGCCACCAACTCCGGACCATACACGCTCGGACGACCGCGTCGCCCCGAGACCCTCGTCGGCCGCGACCGCAACAACCGGATCGCTGACTTGCGATGGTATCCCGTCGCCGCACAGAAATGCTCCAGAATGCCGTGCTTCTCCTTGCGAGTCGCCCGACGGTACCGCTCTCGCTCGGCCTCTGCTAATTGCTGTATCGCCTCTCGAGTCATGTTGCCTCCAGCGTTCGGTAACGCCATTTATGAGGCAACCATACCCCATTCGGTAACAAACATTATGAGTCAAATCGTATAGTTGTAAACTGGATAATGCTATGTTACAATAGCGTGTCCATTGGCCCGTTGTTGTTCCCGATGAGCACGAGGAGGAGAACGTATGGACAAACCATGGCTGCGGAACTATGAACCAGAGGTACCGGCGACGCTCAAGTACCCTCAGACGACGCTGCATTACAACCTCGAACAGGCCGCGAGGAAGCACCCCGACGCGCCAGCGACCATTTTCATGGACGCCCAGCTCAACTATGCGCAGCTCAACGAACTGGCGGATCGCTTCGCTGCCGGGCTGCAATCGCTGGGCGTGAAAAAGGGCGACCGCGTCGCTGTCTATGTGGCCAACAGCCCCCAGTTCATTATGGCCTACTATGGCGCACTCAAAGCCGGCGCCGTCGTGGTACCCTTTAATCCACTCTATGGCTCGAGCGAGGTGCGCCACCAGCTCCGCGACTCGGGTGCCGAGACGGCGGTGGTGATGAGCCGCTTCTACCCCATCGTCAAGGAGGTGCGCTCCGAGACGCCCCTCAAGCGGGTCCTCGTAACCAACATCAAGGAGTACTTTCCAAGCCTGCTCCGGCTGCTGTTCACCGTGGTGAAAGAGGCGAAAGAGGGCGACCGCCAGAGCATTGCTGGAGACCCGGACACCTACTGGTACCAGGAGTTCATCGGTAACGCCCCGCCCAGGCCATCGCTGGTGGCTGTCGCCCCGTCGGACACTGCGGCCCTCATCTACACCGGCGGCACTACCGGCGTGCCCAAAGGGGCCGAGCTGTCGCATTTCAGCCTGAACGCCAATGCCCTGCAGTGCCGCGCCTGGATGCACCACTGTCAGGAAGGGCAGGAGACCATTCTGGCGGCGCTGCCGCTCTTTCACAGTTTTGGCATGACCACTTGTATGAATTTTGCCGTTCTGATGTCCAGCGCCATGCTGCTGATCCCAAATCCGCGCGAGGTGGCCAGTATTCTGGAAAAGGTCGCCAAGTGGCATCCCACCGTGTTTCCGGGCGTCCCGGCGATGTATCTGTCCTTCGCCAGCTTTCCTAACGTGGGGCGCTACGACATTCGCAGCATTCGCGCCTGTCTCAGCGGCGCTGCTCCTCTGCCGCCAGAGATCCAGGAGCGGTTCAGCAAGCTCACCGGCGCCCACCTGGTAGAGGGTTACGGCCTGAGTGAAGCTGCCCCCGTTACTCACGCCAATCCCGTCTTTGGGCAGGGGCGCCCAGGCTCAATCGGCCTGCCATTCCCCGATACTGAAGCCCGCATCGTGGACATCAAGACCGGCACGAAGGAGGTGCCGCGCGGCGAGCCGGGCGAGCTGATCGTTCGCGGCCCGCAGGTGATGAAGGGCTACTGGAACATGCCCGGCGAAACGGCCAACGCTCTGCGCGATGGCTGGCTGTACACGGGTGACATCGCCACGATGGACGAAGACGGCTACTTTCGCATCGTTGACCGCAAGAAAGACATGATCATCGCTTCGGGGTATAATGTCTATCCGCGGGATGTGGAGCAAGTGCTCTACCAGCACCCCAAGGTGATGGAGGCGGTGGCGGCAGGCATCCCCGATGGCGCCCGGGGCGAGACGGTCAAGGCCTACATCGTGCTCAAGCCAGGGGAGACGGCCACTCCGCAAGAGTTCATCGCCTATTGTCGGAGCAAGCTGGCGGCCTACAAGGTGCCGGAGTACGTCGAGTTCCGCACCGAGTTGCCCAAGACTATCGTGGGCAAAGTGCTGCGGCGCATGCTGGTGGAAGAAGAGAAGCGCCGACAGGCGGCCAAACCGCCGGCATAAGCAGCGAACCCACCCGCTCTAGTCGGGCGCTGAGCCGGCATGAGGGTGCCGCGGCCCGACGAATCACGCCCGCAGAAGGAGGGGTGAGGGTGAAACGAAAAACTCGGCTGCTGGTGGCGACGCTGCCTCTGTTCCTGGCCCTCTCGCTGGCCGGAGCAGCTCTGGTGCAAGATCGGTTCGTAACGCTTTTCCCGCTGGTCTTGAGCCAGTCTACCTACACGCCTACCGTGACGCCCACGCCCACCGACACGCCCACGCCGACCGAGACGGCAACGCACACTCTGCCGCCTCCGCCGCCGACGGATGCGCCAACCCCCGAACCCACGTTCACCGCGGCGGCAACGTCTGAGCCTACCGCCACGCGCACACGAATGCCGACCGTCACGCCGACCTACACGCCAACGCCAACGGCGACAAGGCGCACCTGAGGCGCTCCCTGTGAGCTGGCTCGTTGAGCCGGCGCAAGAACAAAGGAGCGGCACCCGTCGGGGTGCCGCTCCTTTGTTTCTCACCTGCTAGTCGCTCTGTGGTTCTGGCCAGGAAGGCTGGGCCGGAGCCGGTGCGCCAGTCCACAGTCTGTGCGGGTCAACTGTAGTGCGCAACCGCCAAGCGATTCCTTGCCGCCGCCGGCCCACGGGCAAGCCAGGCCGTGCGGTCACGCGTCGAGGCGCTTGCCGCCCAACCGGGGCCGCTTCCCGCGGCTGAACGCCTACTGGACGGCAGCTCCCAGAACGCTGGCCAGCAGGCTCCTGGCCTCGTCTCGGCCTCCGCCCAACAACTGAAACTCGTACTTGCCCGACGTTGTCTCGAAGACCACGTGATCGCTGCTCATGTGTTGCTGTGAATTGCGGCGATGCTCGACCTTGACCTTGCGAATCTGGTTTGGCAGAAAGTAAAAGTTGCCCGGCTGCTCGGCAAGGGCTTGCGGCACCGGCATCGCAGCATAGTGGTTCACCACCAGCTGCATCCAGCCCATCTGCGCAGCGACCTGGCCCAGGAACCCCTTGCCCTCGCTCTTGGCCTGATCCCTCGCCGTGCGCACAGCGTCGTTCATCATGTCTTTTGTGGTCAGGGCAAAGGCGATGCGCTCCCGGGTGACGATCGCGCTCCAGATATCGGAGCCGAACAGGCCTCTGCGCTTCTGCAGGCCCACAATTACGCCCAGCACCTTCTCACCCTGGTCGGCCGCGGGAATCGTCGCTTCCGCCGGCGCGGCCGCAGCCACCGTCTCGCCGCACTTGCCACAGAACTGTGCACCGGCAACTAGAGGCGCTCCACAATGCCCGCAGAAACGCTCTGTTTCGGTCATCGTTCTCCTCCATGCATCTTCGTATGGGGCCAAAGGAGCAATCCGCCGCGCAGGCTATGCCGCCTGGCGTCCGCCGATGGCCAATCACCGTCGAGAAAGCCGTCGCAAGATAGTCTAGCCCCCGGCACCCAGGCTGTCAACCCGTCGTATCCGATCAAACGATCACGTCACTGGCTCGTTGAGCCGGCGCAAGAGAAGAGAAAGCGGCACCCCGGGGTGCCGCTTGGTTGTCTCTTCGCAGCTAACCAGCATCCGCCTCTGACAAGGGAGGCTGGGCCGGACCCGGCGCGCGGGTCCACAGGCTGCGCGGCTCGACTACCGGCAGCGAGAGCAGCACCTTGAGCCGGTTGACCGTAGCCGGCGAGTGGCCCTCATAGTGGTTGTTGATGTAGACATAAATCCGCTTCACCTGTTTCCCCAGCCCGCGGATGGTGGCCGCCCAGTGCTCGAGCTCGGCGGTGCGGTCGTGCTGCACCTCGTCCAGCCGGGTGAACTCGTCGTGGAAGCCGACCAGCCTGAAGTAGGCGATATCGGTGGTCAGCTCGACGACCGGCGGCAGATCCTGCCAGTGCGTGGTACACCAGGCTACCCTCGCTGCGCGGAGCAGGGCCAGGATCTCCGGATGGTCCCACGAGGAATGGCGGAACTCGACGGCGAAGCGAATGTCGCCTGGCAGAAGAGCCAGAAAAGCGCGCAGTCGCTCTTCCTGGCGGCGCTGGAACGAGGCCGGGAACTGAATGACCACGGCGCCCAGTTTGCCGCCCAGCAGAGTGATGCGGTTGAGAAAACTGTCCAGCTCGAACTGGACATTGTTCAGCGCCTTGTCGTGGGTGATCACGCGCGGCATCTTGGCGCTGAATACAAAACCCTCTGGCACGCGCTGCGCCCAGTTGCGGATGGTCGAAGCCGAGGGGATGGCGTAAAAGGTGGTGTTGAGCTCGACCGTGTCGAACACGCGCGAGTAGAACGGAAGGGATTCCTGGCTGGGCCAGGCAGGCGGATAGAAGGTGCCCACCCAGTCGCGCGAACTAAAGCCCTGCCCGCCGATGCGGATCTCTGCCCGCCCCTGTGGGCCAGGCTGGTTGCTCAAGGACTCGGCCATCCAGCGCCTGCCGTCTAGGAGTAGCCCACCTGACGCAGGGCCGCTTCATCGCTGCGCCACTTGGGGCGCACCTTGACCCATAACTTGAGAAAGACCTGACTGTCGAGCATCTGCTGAATCTCGGTGCGCGCTGCGCTGCCGATGTCTTTCAGCATCTGGCCGCCACGGCCGATGACGATGCCTTTCTGCGAGTCCTTCTCGACATAGATGGTGGCCTCGATGTCGGTCAGGCCCGGCCGGCGCTCGGTGAACTGGTCCACCACCACGGCGATGGAGTAGGGCACTTCCTCCCGCAGGAGGCGCAGCACCTGCTCGCGGATGAGCTCGCCGGCTACAAAGCGCTCGGTCACGTCGGTAACCTGGCCTTCGGGAAAGTAGCGCGGACCGAGTGGCAGATGCGCGATGATCAGCGTGACCAGCTCGTTGAGGTTGTCGCCGCGCGTGGCCGAGGTCATCATCCAGTCCACGTACCTGGCCAGCGCCTGATATGCCTCGACGTTCATCTTGACGCGGTCCGGGCTCAGGTGGTCCATTTTGTTCAGCACCAGCACCACCGGCACCTTCTGCCTGTCCAGCAGTTGCGCCACGGCCTGGTCCTCTGGCGAGGGTCTGGCGCTGGCATCGACCACGAACAGCACCAGGTCGGCGTCGGGCACCGCCTTTTGCGCGGTAGTCACCATCAGCTCGCCCAGCCTGTGCTGGGGGCGGTGAATGCCCGGCGTGTCGACAAAGACAATCTGCGCGTCGGACCTGGTCAGGATGCCCAGGATGCGATTGCGTGTGGTCTGCGGCTTGGTAGAGACGATGGCCACCTTTTGCCCTACCAAGGCGTTGAGCAGCGTCGATTTGCCCACGCTGGGTCGGCCCACCAGCGCGACAAACCCGGAGCGATGGTCCGGCGGGGTCTCGGGGATCAACTCGGTCTGCGCGTTGCCGTTCGGCAAGGATTCGTCCACTGGGCCTCCCTATCCGGCGTGAAAGGGGCTAAAGTTCGTGTCATAGTCGTAATAGTCCTCGCGCTCGATGCGCTTTAGTCGGTTGATCAGAGCGTAGGTAATCGGCGTGGCCAGAGCTTCCAGGCTCACCTTGAACACATAGTTGGAGATGATCACTGCCCGCAGGAGGTCGGGCGGCTGCGCCCCGTAAAAGGCGATGAGCACGAACAGTAGACTGTCGGCACCCTCGCCCACGACGGTCGAGAAGATGGTGCGCGCCCAGAGCCAGCGCCCTTGTGTGAGCACCTTCATCCGGGCCAGAACGTACGAGTTCGAGAACTCGCCGGAAAAGTAGGCCACCAGACTGGCCAGCACGATGCGCGGCGTCTGGCCGAGGATGGACATGTAGGCCGCCTGGCCCTGCCAGCGTTCTGCCGGCGGCAGAGCCCCGACGATGGCCAGGGTCACGGCCATGAGCGCAGTGCAGGCAAAACCGGTCCAGATCACGCGCCGCGAGCGGGCATAGCCATAGACCTCGGTGAGGATGTCGCCAAAGATGTAACTGATGGGGAAGAGGATGGTGCCGCCATCGAAGGAGAAGGGGCCCAGCCGCACGAACTTGGCGGAGGCCACGTTGCTGATGATCAGCACGGCCACAAAGACGGCCATTACGTACTGCAGGTAGTGGTAACCTTCTGCGCGGGGCGGGCGCGGTCCGCGCGGCTCACTCGGTGCCGGCGCGGCGGGGTTACTCGTCTCCATCGGTGCGCTCAAGCGGCTCCTCCTGGGTGCTCCACAGGCGGCAGAACGAGCAGATCCCCGGGGCGGTGGTGGGTTGGCCGCACTGCTGGCACTGGTTGAGCGTGGGCCTTGCGGCGTCTGCCGGGAGCAGGCGGCCATCGGCCCTCGCGCGCAGGAATTCCAGGTAGAACGACTGCTTGGCGCCGGGTGACTCGGCTTCCAGTTGGTCCAGGAGCTGCTTGTAGAACAGAGTGGTCGCGCCCTGTGAGTAGGGGCACTCGTCGTAGATATAGTCGATGCCCCGCACCAGCGCGTAAGCGGCCATCTCGCGCTCGTAGAGGCGGATGAGGGGTTTGACCTTGCGTGCCAGTCCGTCATGGCTGGCCGGTAGGACAGGGGCCTGCCTGGCGAGGTATCCGGTGGCCCAGCGCAGCGTGTTCTGAAAGAGCACCGCTGCCTCGTCATCCAGGTTGTGGCCTGTGGCCAGAACGCCAAATCCCTCGCGCAGGGTCACTTCGTTGAGCACGTGGCGCTTGACCAGGCCGCAGGTGGAACAGGCCGTGCGGCCTCTCTTGCGTTTGGCCACCTCCGGGATGCTCTCGCCGTACTGCTCCTTGACGTTCACCACGCGGTAGGCAGCGTTGTGCTCGGCAGCAAAGGCCTCGACCTTACGCTGCGAGGCATCCGAATACGAGTCGTGCGGGATGCCGAGGTTGATGTAGATGCCCTCGACCTGGTAGCCCAGGCGCAGCAGGATGTCCCACAGGCTCAGGCTGTCCTTGCCGCCGGAGACGGCCACCAGCACCCGGTCGTCCGGAGTGAACATGTCGTACTTTTCGATGGTGCGCTGCACGACCTGCGGCACCCACTCGAGAAAATGCTCGGCGCAAAGGCCGAGCCGGTGCTGGCGCATGTTGATGACGGCCGGCTGCCCGCACTTGGTGCACTTCATGCTAGCCGCCCGAGACGACGGCGACCAGCGTGATCACGTCGTCTGCCTGCACTACCACGTCCTCGGTGAGCAGCTTGCCGTCGCGCGTGGCCAGCACTGACTCGGGGCGCAGGCCGACCTTTTTCAGCGCATCGCGGATGGTGATATTGCCTTTCAATTCCCAGGTTTGGTTGCGATAGATGAGTTTCATAGCACTGTCCAGTTTAGCCCTGAAAGGCGCGGATGCCAAGCCGTCGCTGGCATCAATTCTCCGGCGGCGGAGGAATGAGTCCCTCGCGCATCAGCAGATGCACGCCTTCGCGGGCCTCGCGGATGCGCGTCGTGGCCTCGGCATAGAGCACCTCGCGGCTGGCCTCACGTCGGGCCACCCCCTGCTCCTGCGCCTTGATCGCCACGGCTACGGCCTCGCGCGGAAACACCTCCCACTCGTCCATCTTGGGGATGATCCTCTCCTCCGATAATCCCCCGTCTTCAGCGCACCGCGCCAGCTCCGCTGCTGCGGCCAGGCACATCTCGTCAGTGATGGTCCTGGCCCGCACGTCGAGCGTGCCGCGAAAGATGCCCGGAAAGCCCAGCGAGTTGTTGAGCTGGTTGGGCAGGTCCGACCGGCCCGTACCCACGATGCGCGCCCCGGCCTCTTTGGCCTCCCAGGGCCAGATCTCGGGAACGGGGTTGGCGCAGGGGAACAGAATGGCGTCTTTGGCCATGCCGCGCACCCACTCTGGCTTGATGGTGCCCGGCCCCGGCCTCGAAAGGGCGATGCAGACATCCGCGCCGCGCAACGCCTCAGCAATGCCCCCGCGGCGGTTCTCGACGTTGCCCTCGGTGCAGAGCTGCCACTTTTGCGGATAGTCCGCCTGCTGCTGCTCCACGTCGTGGCGGTCGCGGTGCAGGATGCCGTGCGAATCCACGCCAATGACCTGGCCAATGCTCAGGCCGCTGGCCCGCAGCAGGCGCAGCGTGGCCACGTTGGCCGCGCCAAAGCCAACCATAACCAGACTGATGTTGGACATCGTCTTGCCCACCACTTTGAGCGCGCTCAGCAAGCCGGCCAGCAGCACCGTAGCGGTCCCCTGCTGGTCATCGTGCCAGACCGGGATCTGCACTGTCGAATCGGCGCGCAGCGTGTCCAGCACGCGGAAGCAGCGCGGCTGTGCGATGTCCTCGAGATTGATGCCGCCAAAGCCGGGCTGAATGAGCTGCACCGTGCGGATGATCTCGTCGGCATCTTTTGTGTCCAGCACCAGGGGCACGGCGTCTACTCCGCCCAGGTACTTGAACAGGAGGGCCTTGCCCTCCATCACCGGCAGGCCGGCGGCCGGCCCGATATCCCCCAGCCCGAGCACGCGCGAACAATCGGACACCACGGCGATGACGTTGGCCCGGTTGGTGTGTTCCCACACCAGCTCGGGCTGTTGCTGGATGGCGCTGCAGGGGGCAGCCACGCCAGGGCTGTACCAGATGCTGAGGTCGTCCAGGCTGCGCACCGGGCACTTGGCCGCAGTGGCCACCTTGCCGCGATAGAAAGGGTGCAGTCGAAGGGCATCTTGAGCAGGTCTGCTGGCCCTGGCCAGCAGTTCTTGAGGGTCAACCATTAGCTTACCTCCGTGAGGGGTGCTGCCCGCTGGCGTCAGGCCGGGGCGGCGTCCAGCGCCGCCACACGCTCCAGGGCGGCGATGGCCACCTCCAGCATGGCCGGGTCGGGCTGCTCTGTGGTCAAGCGCTGCAATGCCAGGCCAGGCGCGGTCAAGAGGCGAACAAGAGGATTGTCTTCGTGACGAGCAGCGAACTTGATGAACTCGTAGGCCACTGACGCTACCAGCGGCACCATGGCCAGACGCACCAGCAAACGAATCAGCAGAGGGGGACGTCCCAGAAAGGTCGAGATCAGCACAAACAGCATGAGTACGATCAGCAGAAAACTGGTGCCGCAGCGGGTGTGCCTGGTGCTGTATTCCTGCACCGTCTCTGGCGTGAGCTCGACTCCCGCCTCAAAGGCGTTGACCGTCTTGTGTTCCGCTCCGTGATAGGCGAACACGCGCCTGATGTCCGGCATCCGCCGGATGACGATGAGGTAACCCAGAAAGAAAGCCAGCCGCACCAGGCCCTCCGCCAGGTTGCTCAGCAGAGGTACGGTGATGTAGCGATCCACCAGGCCCACCAGCAGCATCGGCGCCAGGACAAACAGGCCGATGCCCAGCAGCACCGAAAAGGCCAGCGTGCCCCACATCATCGGCCCCTCGAACTTGACGTCCTCTTCCGTCAAGGCGGCATCGGCGGAGAACATCAACGCCCTGGTGCCGAGGACCAGCGTATCCCAGAGCATGGTCAGGCCGCGGACAAAGGGCAGCCGGCCAATCTTGCTGTCATAGATGCCTTTGGGCAGAGGCTCGCTGTGAATCTGAATATCGCCGGTGGGCTTGCGCACGGCAACGGCCATCGAGTGGGCACCGCGCATCATCACTCCCTCGATGACCGCCTGACCACCATAGTGTACCTCGCTCATGAGGCGGCCTGCCTCTTGCGCGGCACCTTGTGGCAGCTGCGGCAGCGCGCCTCGTAGACTTCTTCTGCGCCCACCAGGATCACTGGATCGTCATAGTTGGCCGGCTGGCCGTTGATGAGGCGCTGGCTGCGGCTGGCAGGAGCGCCGCACGCCTGACAGATGGCCTGCAGCTTGTCCACTTTCTCCGCCTGCGCCAGGAGCTGGGGCATCGGGCCAAAGGCCTCGCCGCGAAAGTCCATATCCAGACCGGCGATGATCACCCTCAGGCCGCGATCGGCCAGCTCGCCGGCCACCCGCACCAGGGCCTGGTCAAAGAACTGCGCCTCGTCGATGGCGACCACTTCTGTATCTGGCGCGATCTGCTCCAGGATGTCCGCGGCGCAGCTCACGGCAATGGCCTCGAACTGTGCACCGCTGTGGGAGGTGACCTTTTCGTGGAGGTAGCGCGTATCGACAGCCGGCTTGAAAACCTGCACCTTTTGCCTGGCGATGACCGCTCGTTTGACGCGGCGGATGACCTCTTCCGTCTTGCCCGAGAACATCGAGCCGCAGACGACCTCGATCCAGCCCCCGTCGTAGCGATGGTGAGACAAGGCGCGCTCCTTTCTGATCCCCTCAAGACAAAAGAGACAGAGTTTTTGGCTCTGCCTCTCTTGGGCTTGACTCGAAGCTACTCGGCAGCGGCTTCGGCCTTGGGCTTTTTCGGCCGGGGGGCCTTCTTGGGCTGGGCGTCGGCTGGTGACTCCTCAGCGGCTGGCTTGGCGGCGGCCCTGGCCTTCTTAGGCTTGGGCTCGACCGGAGCTGCCTCGGCGGCTGGCTTGGCGGCGGCCCTGGCCTTCTTGGGCTTGGGCTCGACCGGAGCTGCCTCGGCGGCTGGCTTGGCGGCGGCCCTGGCCTTCTTAGGCTTGGGCTCGACCGGAGCTGCCTCGGCGGCTGGCTCAGCGGCCTTTTTCGGCCTGGCGGCGCGCTTGGGCTTGGTTTCGACCGGCGCTGCCTCGGCGACAGGCGCCTGCTCCTCCACGGGAGCCGCTGCGCTGACCGCCGGGGTCGCTGCGCTGACCGCTGGGGTCGCTGCGCTGGCTACGGGAGCCGCCTGTTCAACGACTGGAGCCGGCTGCTCGGCAGCGGCAACTGGTTCTGGTGCGGCCTTGCTCTTGTCCTCGGGCACGAACTCAAAGACGGCCTGACCCTGCTTGCCTTTGCTCGCCTTGAGCCCCGCCCGCTGCGCGGCCAACTGATCGGCGCGCTCCTTGCGCTTCTGGAAGCGATCAACCTGACCAGCGGTGTCCACGATGCGCTGCTCACCAGTGAAAAACGGGTGGCAGAGGTAGCACATTTCGGTGCGGATGACTTCCTGGGTCGAACCGGTGGTCCAGGTGTTGCCGCACGCGCAGATGACCTTGGCCTGCTCAAAGTATTTGGGATGGATGTCCTTTTTCACCGTATTACTGCCTCTCTGCATAGACGCTCACGCGCTGCTTGTCACGCGTGACGTTCTCAAACTTGACGTAGCCATCGGCTGTGGCAAAGATGGTGTGGTCCTTGCCGAGATCGACGTTGGCACCGGGCAGGAATCTCGTTCCACGTTGCCGAACGAGGATGGTGCCAATGGTCACCTGCTCGCCCTCAAAGCGCTTGATGCCCAGTCGCTTGGATTCGCTGTCTCTGCCCTGGCGGTTACCGCTGCCTGTCTTCTTCTTGGCCATGATGAACCCCTACTCTGTAATCTCGTCGATGTGCAGGCGCGTGAAAGACTGACGCCAGCCGCGCTTGACACGATAGCGCTGCTTGGGCATATAGTGCCAGATGATCGCCTTGCGCTTGAGACCGTGGCTGACCACGGTGGCCTTGACCGATGCGTCCTTGACCGTGGGCTGGCCGACCTTGACCCTGTCGCCTTCGCCCACCATCAGAATCTGCTCCAGCGTCACGGTCTGACCCGGCTCGGCGTCCAAACGCTCGACATCGATGGTCTGGCCGACCTGAACCCGGAATTGTTTCCCTCCGCTCGCAACAACAGCGTACATGGAGATATACCTCCGCAAAGAGTGCTCTCGCTCAGGTGTACAGGCACAAAAAAACGCTGTCACCCGCTCAGCGACAGGACATTGTAGTGACGATGGCGGATTTTGTCAAAAACGCGGCGCGCGACGCCCACCCGGCCCAAAGCTGCGCCGTGGGGCAGGCCTCGCGCCGCGTGCGTGACTGCCGTCGCAGCGAGCCGCTAGCTCTCGCGCACGTCGATCAGCTTGATGCCCAGCTCTTCGATCCTGGGCCAGAGCACTTCCTTTTCGACGTTCTGTACCTTGAGCATGAGTTCGCGATTGGTCGGATCATCGCCCAGGAAGGTGCCCAGGGCAACAATGTTGCCGCCCAGTTGTGTGATGCGCCCCGCCAGCGCCGCCAGCATCCCTGGCTTTTCCGGTACCAGCAGGGTAAAGCGCGTGCCTTGCTCGCGGGCGCCCATCAGCTCCAGGAAGGTCTTGAACAAGTCGGTCTCGGTGATGATGCCCACCATGGTGTTGCCGCGCATCACCGGCAGGCCGCCGATCTTGTTGTCTACCATGATGCGGGCTGCCTCCTCGATGGGGCAGTCCTCGCACACCGTGATGACATTCTTGGTCATCAGCTCGCTGACCCTGATGCGCGAGAGCAGGCCGTGGATCTCCCAAACGCTCAGCGAGGTCGCGGGCGACGGTGAGGCATAGAGCAGGTCCTTCTCCGAGACGATCCCGACTAGCTTGCCGGACGCGTCGAGGATTGGCAGGCGCCGCACCTTGTTCTCGCGCATGATGCGCAGCGCGTCGTCGAGGGACGTGTCGTCCTTGATGGTAATGGGGTTGTGGGTCATTCTCTCACGTACCAACATCGATGAGCCTCCTCATCCAGGATTGCGGGCACGACGAGCAACACGATGCGACCACACTCCGGGCTACAATACCAGGCGAGGTCGCCTTCAGGGCAGGCGGCGGTATCTCGCCCGGCCTGACTGGTAGGCGTCCTCCCCGTACATATCGTTGGCCACGATCGCTGGCAGGCCCTCTACCTCGAGCCGCAGCAGTGCCTCGGGCCCCAGGTCGTCGTAGGCCACCAACTGACTGGACCGCACACAGCGGGCCAGCAGCGCAGCGACTCCCCCGGTAGCAGCGAAATAGACCGCGCGATACTGCTGGAGCGCCTCCCGCACCGCCTGGGAGCGATTGCCCTTGCCCAGCATCCCCTTGAGTCCGGCCTGCAGCATGGCCGGAACGTAGGGATCCATCCGGCCGGCCGTGGTCGGCCCGCACGAGCCGATGGGCTTGCCCGGTCTGGCCGGTGACGGTCCCATATAATAGACGATTTGACCACGGGGGTCAAACGGCAGCGGTCTGCCGGCCCGCAGCGCCTGCAGGAACCGCTGGTGGGCCGCATCCCGCGCGACATAGATTGCACCCGAAATGCGCACCCTGTCGCCCGCGTGCAGCGACTGCACGACCTCGTCGGTCAAGGGTGCCCGGATCTCGATTGCCGGCTCACTGGATGGGCTCAACGAGCTCGACCTCCATGATCTGGGCATTACCCTCTACCGTGGGCGACAGGACACCGTACACGTTCACCCGGCCCTGGCCCATAGCCTGGTTCAGGTCGATGCCGTTCTGGCTGCCGCTCAGCAGGCAGATGAGCTGGCCCCGCTCGTCCACGAGCCGGTGCGTTCCCTGCATATAGATAGAGATGCCCAGCTCTTTGACCAATCCCGAGCGCAGGGAAAGCCGCTCCGGCGCGGTCGACGCTCCGACCTTCTGCAGGGCGATTTCTTTCTTCCAGGGGTTTTGCTCCGTCACCATGCCTTCTACACGGACCGTTTCGCCCAGTAGCGGCTCCAGAGCACCCTCAGCGGCCCCCTGCACCACCACGGTGATGCGCGAGCGCGACGTCCAGTTCACGCCGACGATCCATTGACCTTCGACGTTCATCAGCAGGCCCTCGATCACCTGCGGGCCGCCCGCCGTGGCCGTCGGTGACGGCGTGGCTGTGGGCGGCAGCGGGGTTGGCGTCGGCGTTGGGGTGGCGGTCGGTTGCGGCGGGGCGCAGCTCACGGCCAGGCCGAGGCACGCCGCCAGCCCCAGAATGATGCCCACTGCGCTCCTGGCGGCCATGCTAGATCACCGCTTCTTTCCGCCTGGCCGAGTGACACTGCAGGTTCACTGCCACCGGCATACTGGCAATGTGGCAGGGCTGACTCAGCACGTGCACCGCCAGGGCAGTGACCCTGCCGCCAAGGCCCGCCGGCCCAATGCCCAGCCGGTTGATGTGCTCCAGCAGCTCTGCTTCCAGTTCCGCGTCCTCAGCTACCGGGCTGGGCTGCCCAACGGGCCGCAGCAGCGCCTCTTTGGCCAGGAGCATGGCCTGGTCCGACGTGCCGCCGATGCCCACACCGACGATGACCGGCGGGCAGGGATTGGCGCCAGACTGGTCGACCACCTCGGTCACCCAATCGATGATGCCCTCCGGCAGCATCATGCGCAGATAGCTCATGTTCTCAGCACCGCCGCCCTTGGGCAACACGGTGAGCTTGATCCGGTCCCCGGGCACGAGCTTGTAGTGCACGATGGGCGGGGTATTGTCGCCGGTGTTGACCCGCGCCGAGTAGGGGCGGGCCACGGCGGACTTGCGCAAGTAGCCGTCGCGGTAGGCGCGCCGGACGCCCTCGGCGATGCATTCGTTGAGGTCACTGCCGGCGATATGCACATCCTGACCCAGCTCGACAAAGACCACTGCCAGGCCCGTGTCCTGGCAAAGCGGGTACTCGCCCTGGGCAGCGACGGTGGCGTTCTCCAGAATCTGCCCCAGCACCTCGCGGCCCACGGGGGATTCTTCGCTGGCTCTAGCGCGCTCGATGGCCTGGAGCACATCGGGCGGCAGATGGTAGTTGGCCTCGATGAAGAGGTCGGTCACCGCTGTGGTCACGGCCTCGCAGGAGACCTCACGAACCGGCCGGCCAGGCGACAGGCGGCGCACGAGGTCCTGTTCCGTGGAGGTGAGGTCGGCCGAGGCCAGCAGGTCCGGTCGCTGTGCTGCGGTGCGCCGCAGGGATTGCTCGCGCCGCCAGCGCTCGACCTCGGCGTGATTGCCCGAAAGCAGCGGTTCCGGCACGGCCCAGCCGCGAAAGACGGCCGGCCTGGTGTAGTGAGGGTGCTCCAGCAGACTGCGGGTGTGCGAATCCTGCAGCGTCGCCAGCGGGTCGCCGAGAGCGCCGGGCAGCAGCCGCGTGACCGTCTCCACGATGACCATCGCCGGGATCTCGCCACCGCTCAACACATAGTCACCAATGGAGATTTCGTCGGTCACCAGGTGCTCGCGCACGCGCTCGTCCACGCCCTCGTAGCGGCCGCAGATGAGCAGCAGGCGCTGCTTTCCCGCCAGCTCCCGCGCTACGGCCTGGGTCAGCGGCCGCCCGGCGGGGGTCAGCAGGATGATCTGGGTGGGAGCATCGCGCCCGGTGGGCACGCCGTCCTCCGCCAGCAGGGTCTCCACGGCGCGAAAGATCGGCTCGGCCTTCATCACCATCCCACCGCCGCCACCGTAGGGTACGTCGTCGGTGATGTGGTGCTTGTCCGTGGCGTAGGCGCGAATGTTGTGGATGGCGATAGAGACGAGGCCGGACTCGACCGCGCGCTTGACGATGCTATCTTCGAACACGCCCTGGAACAGGCTCGGGAAGAGGGTCAACAGGTCAAAGCGCATGGCCGATTCTAGCACAAAGGACGGGCGGCACCAACAATCGGCAGCGACCCGATGTATAATGGGCCAAAGGTCAATGAGGGAGGGCGGGTATGGAGCTCAAGACCGTCAAGATCGTCAAGCCGGAGGAGGTCAATTTCATCCTCGGGCAGACCCACTTTATCAAGAGCGTCGAGGACCTTTACGAGGCGCTGGTTGGCGCCGTGCCGGGCTGCAAATTCGGGCTGGCCTTCTGCGAGGCGTCTGGCGCGTGCCTGGTGCGCTGGGCCGGCACGGACGAGGAGATGATCGAGCTGGCGAAGAAGAACGCCCTGGCCCTGTCCGCCGGGCACTCGTTCATCGTTTTTCTGAAGAATGCCTTTCCGATTAACGTCCTCAACACGATCAAGATGGTGCCGGAAGTGTGCGGCATCTTTTGCGCCACGGCCAATCCGGTCGAGGTCATCCTGGCCGAGAGCGAGCAGGGGCGGGGCATCCTGGGCGTAATCGATGGTGCCTCACCAAAGGGGGTGGAGGACGAGGAGGGTATCGCCTGGCGCACGGGCTTTCTGCGCAAGATCGGCTACAAAGCGCGCGGCTAGGCGTGGCAAAGCGGCGGGTCTAGAACCAGCGCGCTTGCAGCGTCTTGAAGAACCCCTGGCGGGTCAGGCGCGCGATCTCATCGGCCAGGCGCTTCCAGGTGTAACCGCTCCCTGGGCGCAGAGCGATGACGTACTGTTCGTCGCTCAGAAAGCGCTTGACGTAACGGATACCGCCCGGGTCGCGGGCAAAGTGGTAGACGTTCACGCTGTCGGCAATGGCTGCGTCGACCGCGCCGTCGCGCAGCGCCGTCAGTGCCTCGATGGCCCCCGGGTAGGTCACGACCTGCAGGGGGATGCGTCCCTGCTCCAGATGCCGTCTCGCCTCCAGCTCGGCAGCGCTGCCGCGCTCGCCCCCTACCTTCTTGCCCCCGAGCTGGTTCACGCCGCGAATGCGCCGCTCGTCCTGCCGCACGGCCAGCAAAAGACCTGCGTTGAAATATGAGGGGGAGTAGAGCACATCCTCGGTGAGGGTTTCGTCGTAGGGCAAGGCCGAGATAATCATCTCGCACTTGTCGGTCAGCAACGCGTCGTACAGGCCGTCGAAATGCAGGTTGACGAACTCGACTTGCAGGCCCCAGCGCGAGGCCAGCTCGCGGGCGAGGTCCACATCAAACCCGGAAAAGTTGCCCGCGGCGTCGACCAGGCCAAAGGGCGGATAGGCTGCCTCCATACACACCCGCATTGTGCCGGAGGACCGCATCCGCTCCCAGGTCGGGTCGGTAGCCCGCTGGAACCACACCTGACGGATGGCCGCCAGGGCAAAGGCCCAGCAGACCAGCCCCGCCAGCAACCAGATCAGCCGCTGATGCTTCATGGCTGTTGGCCTCGGGCGTAGACCTGTACCGCGGTGTAGAGCGGCCGGGTCACAAAGCCAGGCGTGACAAAGGAAAAGTCATCCTGGTAGTTGCGCGCGGGCCGGGGATAGCGAAACACCCACATCGCCACCATCCGGCACCAGGGCCAGTCCTCCAGCACCATCTGATAGGCCCGCAGGGTATAGTCGATGCGCTGCGCCGGCCGCACGGCGTTGGCCCAGCGGCGGTTGTCGTTCCAGCCCGCTTCGGTGATCAGGCAGGGCAGGTCGCCATCGCCGTTCTCCACCATCACCTCGTGCAGCAGCTCGGCCCGCGAAAAGCCCAGGCTGTCGCTTCTGGGAGGCGAGTCCGGCGGCAGCGTCCAGCCGTAGGCGTGGATAGCCAGACCGTCGAAGGACCCTTTGGCGCTAGCGGAATACATCCGCCGCAGGAACTCGAGGTCGTCCATGCCCCACTCGCTGCCAGGCGGAGCCAGGGTCGGCGCAAGGCCAGCCGCCAGCACGATCACGTCCGGATTGGCCTCCTTGGCCCGGCGGTAGGTTTGCTGTAGCAGCCGCGTGTAGCTCTCCGGGTCGGGCAGGCGATAGCCCCACTCAAAGGCCAGGTTGGGCTCATTCCACACCACCACGTACTTGACGCGGCCTCGAAAGTGCTGCACAAAGGCCGCTACAAAGGCGGCAAAGTCGCCATAGCTCTCTTCCGGCAGGTAGCGGAAGGTGGTATCCTCGGGGCGGGCCCAGCCAGGGACAAAGTCGATGCGGGCAACGACCTCCAGTCCCTGGGCGATGGCGTGGTCCACTACCAGGTCGGGATGGCGCCAGTCAAGGCGCCCCTTCTCCGGCTCGTAGTAGCCCCAGGGGAAGTACTCGACGATCCACGAGGCGCCCATCTCGCGCACCATTTCCAGCGTGCGCTTGATCTTCCACTCCTCGACCTCGTCCGTGAGGCGCGTGTGCACGCCCATCTTGGGATTGATGGACTGCACCGTCTGGCGGGGTCCGACGTGCACCACGGGTTGGGGAACGCGGGCGCTCAGTGCGACCAGGGGTAGTAAGAGCAGCACTCGCGGTAACAGCGGGGAGCGCAGGAGGCGGCTCAGGCCGAGGCAAAGCAGGTCATACAGCTCTGAGGCGACCGAACCGCTGCGTGGGTGAGTGCTGTCCATCGGCTCATTCTAGCCACGGCCCTCGGGAAAACAAAGACCCCGGGCCACTTGATGCCGAGACTTCCGAAGTCTCCAAGACTTCGGAAGTCTTCGTTTTCTAGCTACTCGTCATTGTCAAACGCAAGCCCTGCAATGTCCTGTCGGTCGGCGGGAGCATACGATTCAACGAAGGTGCGGTAAGCATCCGCCGTGGCGAACTGGCCCAGCACGACGTCCGAAACTGGCAGGCTGCCACGGCGCAGGCCCAGGTAGTCGCGGTAGCTGGAGAACTCCCAGTCCTCCGGGCGCTGGACAAGACCTATCAGGACCGGATTAAGGTGGATATAGCGCGAGACGTGCAGCAGGTACTCATCACGCTCGATGTACTGTGCCCGGAAGGCGCCTTGGAACAGCGCGCCGACACGATTGCGCTGCTTGTTGATCGCCTTGGTGTAGGAGATGCCCAGGAGCTGCATGCCATGCGAGAAGCCATCGGTGATGATATGCACTAGGAAATGGTAGTGGGTTGGCATCAGACAGTAGGCGATGACTTGGCAAGCCGGGGTGACGTACTTTCGCCATTGCCTCAGCAGGAACAGGTAGTTGTCGCGCTCGAAACAGACCGGCTGGCGGTTATTGCCGCGGTTGTAGACGTGGTAATGCTCGCCTACAGCTAGCTGTGTTTCGCGTCGCGGCATGCTGCCACCTCAGAAGAAGACTTCCGAAGTCTTCAAGACTTCGGAAGTCTTGCTCTCACCCTACACCACCCACCACGTCTGCTGCGGATTCTTCAGATAGGCGTCGATGTCCGCGGCGGCACGCTTCCCGGCGCCCATGGCGCTGATCACCGTCGCCGCGCCCGTCACGATATCGCCGCCGGACCAAATGCGCTCTCTCTTGGTGCGGCCGCTCTCTTCGTTGGCCACCACCGTGCCGTGCTTGGTGCGCTCCAGCGATGGTGTGTCCGTAAAGACCATCGGGTTGGGCCTGGTGCCCAGGGCCATGATGACCATGTCCACTTCTTCGTCGTACTCGGACCCCGGGATCGGGACGGGGCGTGGCCGGCCGCTGGCGTCCGGCTCGCCGAGCTGCTGCTTCTGCAGGCGGATACCGCTGACCCAGCCCTTGTCCGTGCCGTGGATCGAGACCGGATTGGTGAGGTAGTGAAACTCGATACCCTCTTCCTCGGCATTCTCGAGCTCTTCAGCTCTGGCTGGAGCCTCGGCCTTGGTGCGGCGGTAGACCACCTGCACCCTGTCCGCACCCAACCGCAGCGCGCAGCGGGCCGAGTCCATAGCCACGTTGCCAGCGCCAATGACCGCGACCTGTTTGCCGATCATGATCGGCGTGTCGTACTCGGGGAACTTGTAGGCCTTCATCAGGTTCGTCCGGGTCAGGAACTCGTTGGCGCTGTAGACGCCGTTCAGGTTCTCGCCCGGGATGTTCATGAACATGGGCAGTCCGGCGCCAGTGCCCAGGAAGATGGCATCGTAACCCTGGGCAAATAGCTCGTCCACCGTGGCCAGCTTGCCGATGACGCTGTTGAGCCGCAGCTCGGCGCCAAGGCTCTGCACATACTGCACCTCGGTGCGGACAATGGCCTTGGGCAGGCGGAACTCGGGAATGCCATAGATGAGCACGCCGCCCGGAGCGTGCAGCGATTCATAAATGACCACTTGATGGCCGAGTTTGGCCAGGTCGCCGGCACAGGTGAGACCGGCCGGCCCCGCGCCGATCACGGCCACTTTCTTGCCGGTGGGCGGCGCGACCGTCGGCTTTCTGACGCCCTGAGCGATCTCCCAGTCAGCCACATAGCGCTCGAGTCGGCCGATGGCCACTGGCTCGAACTTTTTTCCGAGCACGCACTTTTCCTCACACTGGGTCTCTTGCGGGCACACGCGACCGCAGATGGCGGGCAGGTTGTTCTTGTCCTTGAGCATCTCTACCGCGCGCCACATATCGTTGTCACGCAGGGCCAGAATAAACTCGGGAATGCGTACGTTAACCGGGCAGCCATCGCGGCAGGTGGGATTCTTGCATTGCAGGCAGCGCTGCGCCTCAGCCAGTGCCTGTTCGGCGCTGTAGCCCAGAGCGACCTCGTCAAAGTTGCGCCCACGGACGTGGGGGTCCTGGCGTGGCATTTCGTTTCTGGGTGCGACCTTGGCCATCTCTACTTGCCCTCCCCGCAGCGGCAGCCGCCGTGCGCGTGTTGTTCAAACAGCTCGGTGGCTCGCTTCTCCTGGTCGAGGTAGATGCGCTGTCGGTCCAGCAAGAGCTGCCAGTCCACCTGGTGGCCATCAAACTCGGGCCCGTCCACGCAGACGAATTTGGTCTTGCCACCCACCTCAACGCGGCAGGCGCCGCACATCCCCGTGCCATCGACCATGATCGAGTTGAGGCTGACGATGGTCTTGACACCAAAGGGTTGCGTGGCCAGAGCGGCAAACTTCATCATGATCGCCGGACCGATGGCCCAGATGATGTCCGGTTTCTTGTCCGACGACAGGATCTCCTTCATCGGCTCGGTGACCAGGGCCTTGCGGGCATAGCTGCCGTCATCGGTGCAGACGATGAGCTCGTCGCTGACCGAGCGCATCTTGTCTTCCCAGAAGAGCAGGCTCTGGTTGCGCGCGCCGATGATGGCAATGACCCTGTTGCCCGCTTCATGCAGCGCGCGGGCGATGGGATAGACCGGGGCGATGCCCACGCCGCCGCCAACCACCAGCACCGTGCCGTACTTCTCAATGTCTGTGGGCAGGCCCAGCGGCCCGACAAAGCTGGCGAACTCGTCGCCGACCTTCATCAGGCCCATCTGCTTGGTGGTCTTGCCCACTTCCTGAAAGACAATGGTGATCTCGCCGCTGGTGCGGTCATAGTCGGCGATGGTCAGGGGAACCCTCTCGCCTTCTTCGTCGATGCGCACGATGACGAACTGGCCCGCCTTGGCCTTGCGCGCGACCTCCGGCGCATACACCTTGAACAGCTTGGTGACAGGTGCCAGGTCTTCTCTGGCGGTAATGCGATACACCTGCTTCCTCCTTCGCGGTTGATGTTCTTCCTGGACGCACCACAAAGCCGGCGCGCTTGTCGCCGCGCGCCGGGCCATGATGGTGCGTTTGTGAATTCGGACACTATTCTAGGCGCGCGCCGCTTTCTGTCAATTCGAGGTTGCGTCTGGACATAGCAAAGCCGGGCCAGGCCCGCGAGCGCGGTGCACCCAACCCGGCCTGTCGCAGCGTTAGCGCGCAAGCAGGTCAAAGAACTGCCGGGCCAGCGAAACTACCCTCACTCCCAGGCGCACCACCTGCCCGCGGGGCAAACGCCCGGCCGTGGGGTCCTGCTCCCTCTGGCGCTGGTACAGCAGCCCCAGCGCCGCCCCGGACAGCGCGCCCAAAAAGGCGCCGATAACGATGGCCTGCGCTTCTTGCTTTCTCATTGAACTACCTCCTGCGCAGAACGAGCAGAGCTCGCTGCAATCCAGCGGCCGCAGCACGCAGCCACAGGAACGGGGCCAGAACGACATCCATTGCCGAGGTCACCAGGCGAGCGCCCTTCCAGACCCACAGGCGGATGCGGAAAAGCCACAACCTCAGCCGCGGCACCAGCCAGCGCAGCCCGCGCAGAGCGGCAATGGCCGCCGCTCCGCCCAGCAGCCCGAGCGCCACGCCCTCCAGGGCAAGCAGTACCACTGCCCAGTCCCGCCAGCGCACCAGCCAGTCCACTCTACACCCTCCCTGATTGAATCCGTTCCTCAGGCCTTGGCGCCTGCTGACGCGACCTTGGCCCAGGTATCGCGCAGCGAGACCGTGCGGTTGAATACCAGCCTGCCCGGCGTCGAGTCCGGGTCGACACAGAAGTAGCCCTGACGGAGGAACTGCACTACCTTACCTGGCACCGCGCCCGCCAGCCCTGGCTCCACCAGGCAGCCGGTGAGTACCGTCTCCGAGTTGGAGTTGAGGAAGCTGGTGAAGGGCTCCTGGTGATCCAGCGGGTCAGGCACGGTGAAGAGCCGCTCGTACAACCTCACCTCGGCCGAAATGGCGTGCGCCGCCGAAACCCAGTGCAGAGTGCCCTTGACCTCGCGTCCGTCTTGGCTCCAGCCGCCCCGGCTCTCCGGGTCATAGGTGCAGTGCAGCTCGACCACATTGCCGGCGGCGTCCTTGACTACTCTGACGCAGGTGACATAGTAGGCGTGCTTGAGCCGCACCTCGCGTCCGGGTGACAGGCGGAACCACTTCCTCGGGGCCTCTTCCAGGAAATCGTCTTGCTCGATGTACAGCTCGCCCGAGAAGGGGATCTGCCGCGAGCCGGCCGACGGATCCTCCGGATTGTTCTCCGCATCCAGCCACTCTACCTGGCCCTGGGGATAGTTGTCAATGACCAGGCGCAGGGGCTTGAGCACGCCCATCACGCGCAGCGCGTGCTGGTTCAGGTCCTGCCGCAGGTGGTGTTCGAGCAGCTCGACCTCAACGGTCGAGTTAGTCTTGGCCACGCCAATGCCCTCGCAAAAACTGCGGATGGCTTGTGGCGTGTAGCCGCGGCGGCGCAGCCCGGACAGGGTCGGCATTCGCGGATCGTCCCAGCCCCGCACCAGGCCCTGCTCAACGAGCTGCTTGAGGATGCGCTTGCTCATCACCGTGTAGGTGAGGGCTAGCCGCGCGAACTCGGTCTGCTGCGGGTGATAGACGCCCAGCGTGTCCAGATACCAGTCGTAGAGCTCGCGGTTGTTCTCGAACTCGAGCGTGCAGATCGAGTTGGTAATGCCCTCGAGCGAGTCCGACAGGCAGTGGGCAAAGTCGTACATCGGATAGATGCACCAGGCATCGCCCGTGCGGTGGTGCGTGGCGTGCAGGATGCGGTAGATGACCGGGTCGCGCATCACAAAGTTGGGCGAGGCCATGTCGATCCTGGCCCGCAGGACGCGAGCGCCATCGGGGAACTCGCCCTGGCGCATACGCGCGAACAGGTCGAGGTTTTCGTCAACGGACCGGTCGCGGTAGGGGCTGGGCTGGCCCGGCTCGGTCGTCGTGCCGCGGTACTCCTTCATCTCTTCCTGGGTCAGGTCGCAGACGTAGGCCTTGCCCATCTTGATGAGCTGCACGGCATAGTCGTACAGCTTTTCAAAATAGTCGGAGGCATAGTACAGCCGGTCGCCCCAGTCGAAACCGAGCCAGTGCACGTCGCGAATGATGGCGTCGACGATCTCGGTGCTTTCCTTGGTCGGGTTGGTGTCGTCGAAGCGCAAGTTGCACAGCCCGCCAAAGTCGGCCGCCACGCCAAAGTTTAGCGCGATCGACTTGGCGTGACCGATATGCAGGTAACCGTTTGGCTCGGGAGGGAAGCGGGTGTGGACCCGTCCGCCGAACCTGTTGGTACGGATGTGCTCGCGCACCAGCTCACGGACAAAGTCAGTGGATGTGTTCGTCTCGCTCATCTAGGGTCTCCCGTAGGGTTGCCAAGGTCTCGATGTGCCAACCATTATACCTCGCCCTGGCCGTGTCGGCAACGGCCGCTCCTCCTGCCCACAGGTTGCCAGGTGTGGCAGGCGGTTACCGCGAGTCGCGCTGCCGGTCTGGCTGATGCATCCGGGGAGAGAGCGCGGAGGTGTCCACGCTGCCTGCAGCCAGTGATGCGGGTAGCGGCGTTGACCCCTGGCCCGCGTGGGTTCTCGCCGACCGGTGAAACAGAGGAGCATCAGGGAGTGCGGCCACTGACGTGGATTGACCCTCAGATGGTCTACTGGGACGTCAAGCCGTCTGCCGCGGAGAGTGCGGTTCAACTACGCCAGGCACGCGGATGAGCTGTAGGGGCGGTTCGCCCGTCTGGCGCAGGCTGGCCGATCTTCTTCACGCAAGCTCACGGTCAGTTGACGCCTCTGCCGCGGCGGCTAGAATGTGGACTATCGACGTTACGAAGGCGGGCGCAGCCGTCGTGAGTGTGGCAGTGCCGCCACAGGCGACTGGAGGGCAGACCTATGTTGCGATCTCTGTGCATCGACGCGGAGGGCAGATCCCGTTGCGGTGGCCCGTCGCGCTTACATCGCTGGTGGGGCAGGTCGCTGCTGATGGTGCTTCTTATCGCCTGTCCTGCCTGCCACCCCGCTCCGGAACCATCGCCCCGACCCACGGTCGGTACCCCTCAAGCAGCCGTGTCTCCCGAACCGACACCCAGACCCACGGTCACTACTCCTGAAGCAACCGTCGTACCCGTACCGACCCCGACAGCGGCCTTGGCCATAACGGTCAGAGAACTGGTTATGGGTGAGGAGAGCGATATTCTAGCCGAAGTGACCGTTAACCGTGAGATGCCGCGCGATGAATTCAACCGACTTAACCCCAATTGCCGCCTTCTAACTCCGGAAGGAAGCCTGATCCAGAGTTCGTTTGCTTTAGCCGGCAAAAAAGACCAGCAGTTTTATGCGTCCGGCAACCTGAATTTGCCTCAGTATCCGGCCGACCGCGTTTATTCTCAGCCCTATTTTAACCAAAAAGACTCTGTATTTGTGATGCGCTGGGAAGACGCTGCCGGACACCAGGTTTACCATTGTCCTTTGCGTGAAGACCAAACCGGCCGGCCTTTGGCAGTTTATCAGCGCAACAATGAGCTTTATGAAGCCTTTGTCGGCGCCGATGGCCGGATTGAGGCCAAGAGCGAACGGCCCTTTTGGCAGGCCGTCCCTTCGGAGGCCAAAAACATCGCCTTGGTCAAGTTCGACCGGGCCGTTTACCTGACCTTCTGGCGCGC
>MWCV01000037.1 GCA_002070215.1 Chloroflexi bacterium ADurb.Bin180
CGAAACTCTCTTTGTACCAACATCTCATCAGAAAGGAGCGGCGCCCCCGGTGACATTATCATTTGACCGAACGATAAGCGCCCAGTGACATTATCATTTGATTGGACACGTAGGCAAATACCCAATACATCTCAGTGCGGCTACAGCCATTGACCTGCCTCGAGGGGAGTAGTAAGATGGCTCATACACTGGAACTGTGACACGGAATGATGGTCGCGATCGGCTAACGAGCGCGCTGAGCGCCTCTTCCGGCGCGGAGAGCTGCTGAGCCTGGAGGGTGTATGACGGAAGACACTTACCTGGTCGAGTCGTACTGGAGTCAAGCAACAGATAGCATCAAAGCAAAGCTGCAGACGACCGAGGGTGGCCTAGCCAGCGCTGAGGCCGAGCGCCGGCTGGACCGGTTTGGCCACAACGTGCTGGAGGCGAAAGAGGAACTCACTCCATTCCGGCTATTCCTGGAGCAGTTTAAAAGCCCACTGGTGCTTATTCTATTGATAGCGGGGATTGTCTCCGCCACTCTCCGCGAGTGGGTTGATGCAGCGATTGTGCTGGCCATGGTGCTCATCAGTGCCATTCTGGGCTTTGTTCAAGAGCATAATGCCAGTGAGGCGATGAAGAAGCTGCGAGCGCGGGTGACCATCAAGACGATTGTGTTGCGCGACGGACAATCGCAGTCGATTCCGGCTGAAGATGTGGTGCCGGGCGACGTTGCTTCGCTCTCGGCGGGGAGCCTTGTTCCGGCTGATGGCGTCGTTCTCGAGGCGAAGGACTTTTTCGTCAATCAGGCTGTACTGACCGGTGAGACGTTCCCGGTGGAGAAGCGGCCGGGCCAGGTTGGCCCCAAAGCATCGCTCGCCGAGCGCACCAACTGTGTCTTTATGGGGACCAGTGTGCGTACAGGCACCGCCCGGGTGATGATCGTGCGCACTGGAACGCGCACGGAGTACGGAGAGATCTCCAAGCGACTCAGTCTGCGCCCTCCCGAGACAGAATTCGAGCGGGGCATCCGTCAGTTCGGGGCGATGCTTACCCAGTCAATGTTGTTGCTGGTGCTGTCTGTGTTTGCCATCAACGTCTACTTTAACCGGCCGGTGGTAGAGTCTCTCCTGTTTGCGGTTGCCCTGGCGGTGGGAATGACCCCTGAGCTGCTGCCGGCAATCATCAGCATCACGCTTTCCCAGGGAGCGCAGACGATGGCCAAACACGGCGTGATCGTGCGACGGCTGACGTCAATCGAAAACTTTGGGAGCATGGACGTGCTGTGCACGGACAAGACAGGAACGCTGACCGAGGGTGTGGTCAAGCTGGACGGCGCGCTTGACGTGCATGGTGTGCCATCCCGTGACGTTCTGCGCTACGCCTACTGGAATGCGCACTTTCAGACCGGACTGGCCAATCCTCTGGATGAGGCGATCATCGCGGCAGCCGCAGGAGAAGGCGACAAGCTCGTGGCCGGAGTGCACAAGGCCGATGAGATCCCGTACGACTTTGTGCGCAAACGCCTCAGCGTGGCAGTGCACACGGCAGAAGGCGGAGCCACACCCGAGTCGGCATTGCTGGTGACGAAGGGTGCGCTGCAGAGCATGTTGGACGTCTGCTCGGATGCACTTCAGGATGGCGTGCCGACCCCGCTGAGTGCGCAGCAACTGGAAGAGATTGAGGGACGCTTCATTCAGTGGGGTTCTCAAGGCTACCGCGTTCTGGGTGTGGCCATCAAACGAGTGCCGCTCAGAGAGGTCTACCCGAGGGAAGAGGAACGGGCACTGACCTTTGTCGGCTTTCTGCTGTTTTTCGATCCGCCCAAGCCGGCGGTCCAAAAGACCCTTGGTGATCTGGCGGCGTTGGGAGTGCAGGTCAAGATCATCACTGGCGACAACAGACTCGTGGCGCAGCATATGGCTGATGCCGTCAGCATGAAGGTGACCGGCGTCGTGAGCGGTCCGCAGTTGGACGACCTGCGGGATGAAGCCCTGTGGTACACGGCGGAAAGGACCAACCTTTTCGTGGAGGTTGATCCCAACCAGAAGGAACGCCTCATACTGGCCCTGCAAAAGACCGGCCATGTGGTGGGCTTTATGGGGGACGGTATCAACGACGCCCCGGCGCTTCACGTGGCCGATGTAGGAATCTCTGTGGACACGGCGGTCGACGTAGCCAAAGAGGCGGCTGACTTTGTGCTGCTCAAGCAGGATTTGGACGTGCTCCGTCAGGGCATCGTCTACGGGCGGACCACGTTTGCCAACAGCCTCAAGTACGTGTTCACCACCACGAGCGCCAACTTTGGCAACATGTTCAGCATGGCGGGAGCGTCGCTCCTTATGCCGTTTCTCCCCTTGCTGCCGAAGCAGATACTGGTCAACAACTTTTTGTCAGACCTGCCTTCTACCACCATCGCCACGGACAATGTCGACCCGGAACTGACGCAAGAGCCACGCCGGTGGGATATCAAGTTCGTTCGCGATTCGATGGTGACCTTTGGACTGGTGAGTTCGGTCTTTGACTATGCCACGTTCCTGATCCTACTGAAGGTCGTCAGGGCGTCGCCGGAGGAGTTCCGCACTGGTTGGTTCATCGAGTCGCTGCTGACCGAGCTCTTCATCACGCTGGTGTTGCGCACACGTCGGACCTTCTTCAGGAGCAAGCCCGGCCGTTACTTGACCCTATCCGTTGGTTTGGTCGTCGTGCTGGCGCTGATTCTGCCCTATTCGCCACTGGGAGCGCCGCTTGGCTTTGTGCCGATGCCTTTGCCGCTGCTGTTGACCATCATCGGCATTACCGCTGCCTATGTGCTGGCGTCCGAGCTGGTGAAGCGATGGTTTTACCAGCGGCGAGGGGCGTGAGCGCTTTTCGGCAGGCGACAGTTCGCAACGTGGACGATGGTGCCGGCGCGGTTACGACGCGGCCAGCGCGGAGCGAGGGCTGTTGCCAGGCAAGCGTGGCCTCGCGCTGCCCGGCAAGCAGAGACAGAGCGAAGGCGAGGTGGCTCCGAGTGGAGGAGTCTTCTGGCCAGGCGCGGACGTCGACGAGGTAGTGAAGGGGATTCCGTCTGGTCCATCGGTAATGGCGAACCTTTTGGTCACATTGTGACCAAGTTGCTACCGACCGATAACTACAGAGCAACTCACATCGGCTAGACTAGGGTTAGTCGTCTGACCGTGTGCTGTCCCATCGTCTGTCCCGTAGGAATCGCAGGTGATGCCACAGGGCTGTGGGCGTGCGAGCCTGGCATCGATGAACGCCCGAGCGACTGGTTCGCTCGGGCGTTTGCTTGCTCCGCGGTGCGCACCTGGGTAGAGACCGGCACTCAAGCCGGGGCCAATAACTGCGTCCGTGTCTGCGGTCAGCTTTGCTGGCGCGACTCCCTGGCGCGACGCCGCCGGACTCGCTCCTCCTGCCTCAGCTTGCCCTCGGCCATTCGTCTTTCTTCTTCGGGTGTCTCGGCCAGCAGGGGAGGGACCTCTACCGGCTCCCCGTTCTCGTCTTTGGCGACGTACACCAGGTAGGCCGAGTTGGTGTGTGTGCAAGCGCCGGTGAGCACATCCTCGGCCTCGACCCGCACTCCCACTTCCATCGAGGTGCGGCCGACATAGTTCAGTGAAGCCCTGACTGTGACCAGATTGCCCACAAAGATGGGCGAATGAAAAGACATCGAGTCGATGGCCACAGTGACCACGGGCCGTCCGACATGACGTGCCGCGCACACCCCACCAACCTCATCGACCAGGCGCATCACGGCGCCGCCGTGGATGTTGCCCAGCGGGTTGGCGTCGGCCAGGTGCATTAGCTGGCTGAGCGTAGCCTGTGAATCGCGAATTCGTTTTGCTGGCAGCGACACAACGGACCTCCATGCGTACGGATGCAGCCATTCTAGCATTCCCAGTGGCACAAATCAAGGCCCTTTGGTGGTGAACCAGCCGGACTGTCCCTTCGTACTAGAGGAGAGGGTGGGCTTTGGTGCAGCCAGCCAAAGCAGCTAGAATGGCGATTAGAAGAAGCAGGAAGGGTAGGGGAACCAGTCGCTCAACCCCATCTCTTAGCGGAGGCGGTCTCGTGGATGCCCAGAACGTAGCCCGGCAAGTAATCGACAATGTCGAAAAGGTCATCGTAGGCAAGCGTGACGCCATTCAGAGCGCGGTGATCTGCCTGCTGTGTGAGGGACACTTGTTGATCGAGGACGTCCCCGGCGTGGGCAAGACCATGCTGGCCAAGTCGCTGGCACGCTCGATTGGTTGCACCTTCAAGCGCATCCAGTTCACGCCCGATTTGCTGCCGAGTGATGTCACAGGCGTGTCGGTCTTTAACGAAAAGACGCGCGAGTTTGAGTACCGACCCGGGCCGATTCTGTCGCAGATTGTGCTGACCGACGAGATCAACCGCGCCACCCCCAAGACCCAGTCGGCGCTGCTCGAGGCAATGGAAGAGCGCCAGGTCACCGTGGACGGTATATCGTACCCGACGCCGGCTCCGTTTCTGGTGATGGCCACCCAGAACCCCATTGAGTACGAGGGCACCTTTCCGCTCCCCGAGGCCCAGCTCGACCGATTCATGATGAGGGTCCACCTGGGGCATCCCGCGCCGGCCGACGAGATCAAGATCCTTGCGGCCCAGCAATACGCGCATCCCATCGAAGGTATCGGCCAGGTGATCGACGCGGAGGAGTTGCGGGCAGCGCAGCAAGAGGTCAAGAAGGCATACGTTGACCAGTTGGTGAAGGAGTACATCGTGGACCTGGTCAATGCCAGCCGGCGGCACCCCGATGTGTACCTGGGGGCCAGTCCACGCGGTTCGCTGGCTCTGTTCAAGGCCGCGCAGGCGCGAGCCATTCTCGAAGGCCGCGATTATACAACGCCCGACGACGTCAAGGCTTTGGCGCTGGAGACCCTTGCCCACCGGCTGATCATTGGTCCCGCGGCAAGGATCAAGGACGTGGACCAGAGTGCGATTGTGCAAGAGTTGCTGAGATCCGTGCCGGTACCGGGGACAAGGGCTCGGGCGGAGCGAGCCTGATGAGGCGTGGTTCGCTGGTGGTGCTGGCCCTTCTGGTCATTTCGCTGGTCGAGGCGCTGGCTACCGGGAGGGCACTCTGGTTCAACCTGTGCTACCTGTTCGTGGCCATGCTGGTTGTCTCTTACCTGTGGTCCTGGGCTAACGTGAGCGGCCTGCAGTTGGTGCGACAGACGCGCAGCCAGCGAGCCCAGGCAGGAGAGATGGCTGAAGAGCGCTTTCTTGTTCGGAACAAGAGCCTGCTGCCCAAACTGTGGGTGGAGGTGCGCGACTATTCCGATTTGCCCGGCCACCGGGCATCGTGGGTGGTGAGCTCGCTGGGTGCGGGGCGGGAGCGTGGTTGGGCCGTGCGCACGGTCTGTCGCCGGCGAGGCCGGTTCACCCTGGGACCGATCACGCTCACCAGCAGTGATCCCTTTGGCCTATTCGAGACGAAGAGAGCTATCGCCGCAACCTCATCGATGGTGGTCTATCCCTATGCGGTGGATTTGCCCGAGTTCCGGCTGCCTTCCGGTGAGTTGCCCGGGGGTGGTGCCTTGCGGCGACGTACACATTATGTGACCACGAACGTGTGCGGGATTCGTGACTACTTTCCCGGTGACAGTTTCAACCGGATTCACTGGCCTTCGACAGCGCGAACCGGCCGTC
Source organism: Chloroflexi bacterium ADurb.Bin180 (assembly GCA_002070215.1). NCBI lineage: Bacteria > Bacillati > Chloroflexota > Chloroflexi bacterium ADurb.Bin180. The sequence goes on from MWCV01000037.1 coordinate 5,656, forward strand.
TCATCGTGAAGGAGTTTGAGTTAGACCCAACCGCGGACGTGTACTTGTTTCTGGATATGCACGGCGCCGTGCAGGCAGACCGGCTTTGGCAGCCGACCGACGAGGATGCCATCTCGGCTCTGGGCAAACGACCGCGATTGCCGCCTTCCACTGAGGAGTACGGCGTTGCGGTCGCTGCTTCACTGGCCAGGAACCTTTTGGGCGGCAATCGAGCGGTTGGCTTGATAGCCTACGGCCAGGGCAGGGAGGCTACGCTGGCTGACCGAGGCGAAAGGCAGCTCGTCAAATTCCTGGAGACGCTGGCGGTGATTCGGGCTCTGGGCACGATTCCACTGGCGCAGGTGCTGGCGGCGGAGGGCAAGAGCCTGGGGCGAAATACCTCGGTGGTGGTCATCACCCCTTCTGATGATCCCAAGTGGGTGGAAGCGTTGCGTGATCTGAGACGGCGTGGCATCCGCGGGGTGGGCATTGTGCTCGACGCGACCAGCTTTGGCCGGACCGCCAATATCGATGGTGTGATGGCTGCCCTGCATCAGAACGGGATACGCTCGTATCGCATCCGCGAGGGAGACGCACTGGGCGCGGCACTGACCTCTCCAGTGGGTGACTGATCCGCCAGGCTCTGCTCTTGTTGCCTCACTCGCACATATGTGCTAGAATCGCGTCCATGTCGGGCTTGACTGCTGAACTCGAGCGGCTGGGGGTGAGGCTTGGCGCCAAGGGGATCGCTGCGCCCCAGAGCCGCCTGAAAGTGAGCTCGAGCGCTTTGCGTCCGGCCAAGGAACCAAGTCAGGGACCACCTCATCGGGTGCCTGTCGAGTCGGTGATCGCCGGCGAGGTGATTCACACTCCCTGCGGCCCCTGCTTTGTCTCCGAGAGCCGTTTCCCTCTCGAACACATCCACGCCGGACAGCCGCTGTCGATCCTCGCCAAAGGCGAAAGACCTACCCGGCACCTGGTACAGCTTGCCGGCGATGAGCGCCTGAGCCAGTTCGACCTGCGCTCGGCGATCTTCTTTGATATCGAGACCACTGGCCTGGGCATCGGCGCCGGGATGTATGCGTTTCTGGTGGGCTTTGGAACCTTTGAAGGCAATGAGTTCTGCCTGAGGCAGTACTTTATGCGGGACTATGGCGAAGAGGAGGGGCTGCTCTACCTGCTCGACCAGCAGATGCGTCACTTTGATGGGTGGGTCAGTTTCAACGGTCGGGCGTTTGACCTGCCGGTGCTGCAGTCGCGCTTTGTCTGTGGCCGCAGGGAGATGCGCCTGGCGCAGGCGCCTCATCTGGATTTGCTGTACCCGTCGCGCAAGCTCTGGCGCAAGCGGCTGACCTCATGCCGGCTGTCATCGCTGGAGATGGGTGTCCTGGGTTCCCCGCGGTTCGACGATGTGCCGGGCTGGGTGATCCCCGAGCTGTACTTTGACTATGTGCGCTATGGACAGGTCGAGCCGCTCAAGCCGGTGTTTCACCACAATGCCCTCGACATCCTGTCGCTGGTGGGGCTGACCGCCACCGCCAATCGCCTGCTTGGGTCTTTGACACCGGACGAGGTCGAGCATGCCGAGGACCTGTACAGCCTGGCCCTGGTTTACGATTCTCTGGGCGAAACAGATGCTGCCCAGAAGACCTACGAAGCTGTGGTCGAGCGTGGCCTGCCGGGCGCGCTGCAGGGCGAAGCGCTGAGGAAGCTGTCGGCTCTCTACAAGCGTACTGGTCAGCTCAATCGGGCCGCGCACATCTGGCGCGGGCTGGAGAGGCTGGGCGATGCCGAGGCCTGTGTTCAGCTCGCGGTCTATCACGAGCATCACTTGCGCGACGCAAAGGGCGCAGCTATGCTGGTTGGTCGCCTGCTGGAACTGGGCGAAGAGGCCCTGCCAAAGCGCGGTGAGTGCTCACCAGAGTCGCTCAAGAGGCGCATGCGACGCCTGCGCAAAAAGCTGGGAGAGGGAGGCCTACCCATGCCTCACATTGACTCGTACTCCTTTGGCAGGATCATCATAGACGGCCGCGAGCACACGGCGGATGTGCTCATACTGCCGGGCGGAACAAGACCGGGGTGGCGTCGAGCGCGCGGGCATGAGCTGGGCGCGGCTGACCTGGAGCAAGCGCTCGAGGCCAGGCCCAGCGTGATCATCATTGGAACAGGCAATCTCGGCCGCATGGATGTTCCCGAGAGCACACAGGCCTTTCTCCGGCAGCAGGGAGTGCGGTTTGAGGTTCTACGCACCGCTGCCGCCTGCCAGCGCTACAACGAGCTGGCCAAGAAAGAACAGCCCGCCGCCGCTCTGCACCTGACCTGCTAGAATGCGAACGGACCGGCGGGCCTCACAGCGGCGATGGCCGCCTATTGCTTCATCTTTTCCATGTACTCTTTGATCACGGGCAGCGCGATGAGCTTTTCATAGAAAAAGTTGTTCACCAGGTTGATCACTTCGGCCCGTGCTGCTTCACCTTCGGGCAAGAGATCCTCGCCGCTGCGCTGCTTGGTCAGGCTTTCGCGCAGGCGCAGCAGATAGCGGACGATCTCCTCTTCCTGGGGACCCTCCAGTTCGCGGATCACATCAAGTATGAGCTCGTCGGTCTGGTTGACGACATCATCTATCGGTATGCTTGAGCCGGGATGAGTGGCGTCATCGACGGTGCGGATCAGAGACCATACCTGATAGAGCACTGTGCTGGGTTCGTCAAAGAGCTCACGCAGGAAGGCCGCCTCAGGGTAGCGACCGGTGAGGCGGAAGATGTTGTACATCCGCTTGGCCACCTTGCCATAATTGACGTCCTTGGTGAGGTACTTGTGCACCTCACGTTCCAGTGCCTTGACGTAATCGTCCAGGGCATCAGCCGAAACGTGCTTGGCCAGTTTGGCAAAGATCGGCACTGACGAGGCGTCCAGGTACACTTCCTGGAAGTACGGATCGAGGTAGCCGTCGAGGGGCGTAATCTGACCGTCTGGTGCTTCCCAGGTCACGTCAAGCATGTTGCTGGCGTTGGCGAGGCGCCGCCGTTCAGGGTCCGCGATCACCCAGTCCAGCTTGCACCAGCCAGGCTCCTTTGACGCTTCTTCCCAGGTGATCCTGGCGGGAGTGCCATCCGGGTGGAAGCCTTCGATGTAGCCGTTTTCGATGTCGGTAGCCGACCAGGAGATTGGGGAGGCGGCCTTGAGAGCGCGCCCTCCCTTGACAAAGTCGTACGGGTAGGAGCCGAACTTGGCTTCGATGAACTGGTAGTTGGGGCCGCGCAGCCTGCTGAGCGCTTTCTGGCGCATAATGCGGGCCAGGATGGCGCAGGCCTCTTCGCGGGTTGGGGCAATGATGTTCACGCGCTCGAAATAGTCCGCATCACCGGGGTAGGTCTGGATCTTGGACTGCGCGGCGGATCCGGAGAGGGCGAGCGCTGTCTCCACCACTCCCGGCTCGTCATCGAACTCGACCAGACGGCCGATTTCGCGGAAGTGAGCTAGATCCTGCGGGCTAAAGTCCAGCATCACGATGGAACTGCCAAACGCGCCCGTCTTTTCGTCGGTGACGATGGATTGCTGGCCCTCCGTGGCGGCCATGGCGGTGAGCCACTGCATAGCCTCCGCTTCGTCCAGCTCGATTCCCAGGCGCTTGGCGGACTCGACTATCTGGGAAAGGTCAGCCGAATGAGCATCCTTGTCGGTAGTCATAGAACCCTCCTGCAGTGGAATTTGGCAGAGAACCACAGCCACCCCCATTATAGGGCCTGGGTGCACAGCAGGCAACCCAGTTTGACTCTGATTGGCAACGCTCCTATATTGGCTGACGGCACGTGCAGCTAAGGCTGGTATTCAGGGGGCTGGGATGACTGGCGTGACTATCAAGGCGATCATCGTAGATATGGGCGGGGTGCTGCTGCGCACCGAGACGCAGGAGCCGCGACGGAAGCTGGCCGCGAGGCTGGGGCTCAGCCTGGAGGAGCTGTACGAGATCGTCTTTGAAAGCCAGGAGAGCAAACTGCTTCAACTGGGTGAGGTTAGCTATGAGCAGGCCTGGGATACCTTGGCGCAACGCTTTGGGCTGGACCAGCGTGGTCTGGCCGAAGTACAGCACCAGATGTTTGAGGCAGACCGTCTTGACCTCGAACTCGTCTCATACTTGCGGCGCGCCAGGGGCACGGTCAAGACGGCGCTCCTGAGCAACGCTGGCACCCGGTTGCGACGAACCCTCAGAGAAAACCACATTGAGGATGCCTTTGACGAGGCCATCATCTCGGCCGAAGTAGGGGTGATGAAGCCTGACCCGGAGAGCTACTGGATCGCCCTGAATCGGCTGGGGGTTGAGCCGCAGGAAGCCATCTTTGTCGATGACTTTGCGGCTAATGTGGAAGGGGCTTGCCGCGTGGGCATGCTGGGTATCCAGTTCACCACAACGCAAGACCTGACAGAGAGACTGGATGAGCTCTTGCGCACAGCCAGGGCCCAGGCGGGAGGAAGCGCTGACATGCCTCGCCTGGAGATCCGTTCGTATGATCCGACGGACCTGCCTGCGCTGGCCGAGCTGATCAACACAGCCGACCGGGTCGACAATGCCGGCCGCGCCATGACCGAGCGCGCATTGGCCGAGTGGCTGAACAGGCCGAGTGTTGAGCCCGCACGTGACCTGTTCCTGGCGTGTGTGGGGCGTACCCTGGTCGGCTACGTACTGGCTGAACGTCGGCCCGAAACGGAACTCGACCGGATAGGGGCAATCGGCATCGTTCACCCTGCATGGCGCCGTCGAGGGGTGGGAGAGGCGCTGATGGTGCACATAGAACAGCATGCCCTTGGGAAGAAAGCGGACAAGCCACTCTTTCTGGAAATGGTCACCCGCGAGAGCGTGGCCGGCGCGGCGGAGCTGGCCTGCTCGTTAGGGATGAGGCCGGTGCGGTACTTTTCATATATGCAATGTAGTGACCTCGGGAAGTACGCCGAACCCACCCTGCCGGCCGGTATTCGTTTCCGCTTGCTTGATCCGAGTAGAGATGTGCAGAGCTTCACTGCGGCCTACAATGACGCCTTCTCGGATCATTGGGGCTATTCGCTCACTACCATTGAGGAGGTCGAGCACTGGCTGCATTCGGGCAACTACCACCCCGGTGATATCACCCTGGCTGTGGACGATGACGACAGCATCGCTGGCTTCTGCGCCCTGCTCTTCCCTCAGATGGAACCAGAGATGCTAAAGAGCAATCCGCCTATGGTCGACGACCTGGGAGTCGTTCACCGTTTCCGTCGACACGGCCTCGGTCGGGCTTTGCTCTTGGCTGGGATGCGCCATGTGCATTCGCTCGGTCATGAGGTGATCGCTCTGGAGGTGGACGACGACAACCCGCACAGGGCGCAGCAGTTGTACGAGTCGGTTGGTTTTAGCGTCGTATCGAGATCGACCGCCTTCAGGAAGCGGTTGTGACCAGCCCCAGGGACACGGCGGTGTCAGCCCCACAGACCCCTGTCCGCCAATGGCGCATCCGTTGCTTTCGGTCCGGAGATGAAGCTGCCTGGCTGGAGCTGCTCAAGGCGGCACCGGATTTCCCCTATCTGATCTTTAGCTGCTCTCCGTCGCTCGATGCCCTGCGCATGATCATCGAGCATCCATCGATGGACGCGGCGCACAACCTGTGGTTTGCCGAAGCCAATCATCGCCTGGTGGGCTGTGCCGAGCTGTGGCACGATGAGGGGCGACCGCGCAGCGTGTTCAAGGTGCTCGTTCACCCGGGTTGGCGCCGCAGAGGATTGGGCACAGAGCTGCTCCGGCGGGTTGAGCAGAGGGCCAGGTCCCTGGGTGGAACACGACTGGATGTGATGGTGGAGCAGGGTCAATCAGGCGGCAGAGCGTTCCTGCAGGCACGCCGATTGCGTGAGGTGCACCGTTGTTGGGACATGGTCCTGGCGACTGATTCGGACGTCACGCCGCCGCAGTGGCCCAGGGGCTACACCATTCGTCACTTTGTGACCGGGCAGGATGAAATGAACTCGGTGGAACTGGAGAACGCGTCCTTTCGTAACGAATGGGAGTATGCGCCGGTTCAGGCCGGCGAGATCGAAGGTTTCGTGCGCTCGCCTTCGTTTCGGCCTGAAGGGGTAGTCTACGCGGTCTCGCAGGGTACGGTGGTCGGAGAGTGCTGGGCGTGGATTGACAACAGCGCTACTGCCGCGTCCTGTCACGGTGACATCTGGTGCCTCTGTGTGCATCCTGAGCACCGCAGCAGAGGACTGGGCCGGGCGCTGTTACTGTGTGGCGTGGAATGGCTGCAGAAGCAGGGAGTTGGCTGCATATCGCTCGGAGTTGACGGCGCCAACGACGGGGCAAAGCGACTATACGAGTCTGTCGGTTTTCGGGCTGCGCGCACTCATCTCTGGTACCGGGAGGAACTGTGACCCAGACTGTAGTGCGCACCCTTCGCTTGAGCGACGCGCCGCTTCTGCCAGAGCTGGTCAACGCCTGCAATCAGGTGGACGGCTGGGCCTTTCGCGAGACAATCGAGAGCCTCGACCCGGCCAGCGCGGACGCGGGCTTGCCGCCAGAGCGGTACTGGCAAGTAGCCGAAGACAACGGGCGGTTGGTTGGATTGGCGGTCCTGGGCCGAGCAAAGGGCACCAGAATGTACTGCATGCTGTGGGTGCTGCCAGAGCGACGAGGCATGGGCCTGGAACGCCAACTTGTGGCGGGCCTCATCTCGGGTGAGCGTTCGTTCCCCGAATCCTGCCTGGATGTTGCGGTTCGTGCATCACAGCGGTCCTATGCGGACGCGCTGGTCAACGAGCTCGGCTTTTCCCTCGTGCGCACCTGGTACGTGATGCGCATTGAGCTCGGTGCCGACTTGCCGCCGGCGGTTCTGCCCCCCGGTGTGAAAATGCGTTCCTTCGTGCCAGGGCAGGATGAGGTTATGCTCACCAGTGTGGTGGATGACTGCTTCTGGGATCACTGGGGAGAAGGTGAGCACAGGCTGGAAGACATCGAAGGCGGTGTGCACCTGCCGCAGTTCGACCGGGAGCTGCTCTTTTTTGCTCAACGAGGAGGACAGGTGCTGGGCTACTGCTGGAGCTGGCTCGAGCCGGAGCGGGCTCGGCTCATCGGTGACAACTGCGCCTATATCGGTGACCTGGGCGTCCGCCTCGCCTTTCGACGGCAGGGGGTGGGGCGAGCACTGCTGCTGACGGCGTTGGCCAGAATCAAGTCGGGGGGAGCAGTCGCGGCAGAACTGGACATGGACGGACCGAACGAGAATGCCCGACGGCTTTATGAATCGGTCGGCTTTTTCGAGCATATCGAGGTCAACTGGTACCGCCGGCAGCTATCATAACGGTCACCAATCGCTTCCTCGAGCAAGGGTCTTGTCGCAGCTCTGAATCGGCTCAGTTGGCTTCCAGAATCCACCTGGAGTAAAGCCCGGTCAAATCCTGACCTGACACCTGCTCGGCCACACGCAGCCAGTCCTCGGGCCGCGCGATGCCGTAGCGGCGATCATTCAGATAGGCGCGCAGGATGGCCAGGAACGTCTCGTCCCCGAGTTCGGTACGCACTTCCTGGAAGAACAAAGCCGCTTTGCCATAGACAATCGCGCTGTACAGCTCTGGCGTGAAGGCGCTCACCGGTTGGTTGACGACCGCATCGACGCCGCTTGCCTTGAGGCGGAGGTAGCGCGCGGCCACATAGTTGTCGAAGGCGAGCCGGGCACGGTCAGGGCCGTAGACGTGTTCATAGTAGTAGACCACGCTAAAGTTGGTCAGGCCTTCGTCAAGCCAGGGTTGATTCACCTGATCGTTGCCAACCAGGCTGTACCACCACTGGTGAGCCACCTCGTGGGCAGTGACAAACTCGAGATACTCCCCGGGCGTTGCGTACTGTTTGCTATCGAGCAGAATCAGGCCCGGATACTCCATTCCTCCAGAAACGGGCGCCTCGACCACATCGAACTCGGCGAAGGGGTACGTGCCAAAGCTCTCCTGGTAGGCCCTCAGTGCGTCGCGCGCGAACTGGAGCATCTTCTTGCCCGCTTCCCGGTGCTCTGGAACAAAATAGGAATTGACTCTGATGTGGCCCACGGCGAGCGAGTCTGACTCGAACCGGCTGCTGCCAACCAGCATCAAGTCCCTCATGGGGCCGCTGACCAAGGTCCAGGTCACCGTACCGTCGTCGTTCTTCACCTTTGCCAAGTTGGAGCCAGAGGAGACCAGCACCAAATCCTGTGGCGCCGTCACCTCTACCCAGAAGAGACTGGTCTCAGCAAAGACCGGATCTCCATAGTCCGGCGCCAGTGCCAGATTCCAGCCACCTGCTTCGTACACGGCGACCCCGGCGAAAAAGTTGGACAGGAGCAGAATACCGTCCTGATAGTTGTAGGTGCCATAGCCGCGCGCATTGTCTACCGGCACGGTGGCGTTGTACTTCATCTGGATCTCCACCGTCTTGCCAGGAGCCAGGCTGGTCGGAAGCGCGACACCTACGGCGGTGCGCTCAGACTGATAGTCCAGCGTAGCGTCACGCTCCTCAACCTGGACCTGGGCCAAGACCAATTCGCTACCAAAGCTGGGCTTGTTGGGAAAGAGGCGGAAGTAGATCCGGTCCAGGTGATCGCCGGAACGGTTGGTATAGTACGTTGTCTGGTCGACCTGGATGCGCGGCTGTGAGGCGCCGAGGAACAGGCGTGCCCGGATGTGGTAGATGGTTGGGTTCGCCACTAGGTCGACATCGTCGGCGGAAGCGGGGACCATGGCAATCCGGTACGCCTCGGGTGACAACCACACCGGCGGCGGCTCAGGCGTGGCAGTCGCGACGGGGGTGACTGGTGGTTTGACCAGAGCAGGCAGGCGAGCACACGAAGCGCAGACGAGGCCAACTGCCAGGCACAGTGCGACAAGACGGGTCTTGGACATGGGCGGCATTATACGAATGGGGACGGGCGGCGGCAAGGCGAAGAGACGAGGAGGGCCCGACCGCTTGGGGCTGACGGACCCTTGACGTTCATGGAGCAGATGCGGCTGGGAAACGGCTACTTGACGGTGGCCTCGGCGCTGGCGATGACGTCAGGAGTCTGGTCGGTGTTGTTGTGCTGCACGATGTAGGTCTTGACGGCCTCTGTGTCGTCCCGGGCAAGGTCGAGAGTCGAGCGATAGGAGAGACTCTCGAACAGCACCTGCGCCTTCACGGTGAAGGGGCCGCTATGCCCCTTCACGTTGACGCGGTAGGAGACCTGGTCTGAGCCCCGGTCAAAGTTGGGATCGGAGGCTGCGGCGCCGGCGACGGCGAAATCCTTCCCGGCAGTGACCTTGTCAAACCCGGCCGGCAGGAGACGGTTGTCTTTGATGTAGGTTTGGCCGCGTAGCAGGGTGTAGGTGACTTTGGCCTCGCTGTCAACCATGATTGACTCGTAGATTTGCACCTGGTCGGGAGAGGTGATCAGGTCGAAGTGCGGCTCATAGAGCGTGGCATCGCTGTCGGCATCACAGCCGATGATGCTGCCGTCGGGACCGGGCTTGCCCGATTCGAAGGCAAGGTCTCCTTTGCCGTCGACAACGACCAGGTGAATCCACGCTCGGCGCAGCGGAATGCCGGTGGGGAATTTGTGACCGACCATCGAGTCGAGCTTGAGTCGGACCGACAGGGTGTCACCGGACAGAGCGGCCTCTTCGATGGAAAGCGCGAGGGCGCGGTTTTGGAGCTGCGCCAGTGTACGCTGCAGGGTGCCTTCGAGGTGTGCCGCGGAACAGGTGAGTTCCAGCTCGTCCACATAGTTCTGGTGCAGGCGGACCATGAAGGCGTTGCCGCCGACAAAGTAGTGTTGCCCAAACGGTGCGCGTGGGTTGACCCGTGGTGGTTTAGGAGCATTGGAGATCAGGACATCGCCCGCGGCATCGGGCATGTGGCACTTTTGGCAGGTCATGCCAATGTCGTGATAGGAACTGTGCTGCCATTCCAGGAATGCTGTCTGCTCGGGGAACTGGCCGGCTACCTTGCCCGACGCGTCGAGGTAGGGTGTGTACAGCGTGTGGCAGGCCGCACACAGGCTGGCGCTGAGCGTCTGCAATCCAGGGGTAGGAGTGAAACCGACCGAGCGGCGCATCGTATCCTCGAAGGGCTCGGGGAAAGGTCCGTAGGACTTGCGGTCGGGCGGTTCGGTGGAGGTGTTGATGACAAAACCACCGCTAAAGGACTCGGCAGTTCCCAGGTTGTCCTTCTCGACTTGATGACAGACGTTGCACGAAACGCCATCCAGCGCGGCCTCTCGCAGGGGATTGGCGGGGTTCAGAAACCCGTCGTCAAAGATGGCGATGGGAGAGCCAGCGACTTGGGCCTCGGTAAAGGCCATGGGCATGTGACACAGGCTGCACTTGGTCTCGATCACCTGCTTCAGGGCGGGGGCCCGGGCAATCTCGGAGCTGACCTTGGCCAGGTAGACCGGGTCGTGCGCGGCATTGGCCATCATCGCTGACCGCCAGTGCAGGTCGATCGACACATCGTTGCCTGAGGGGTCGGTCAGGCGAGTGTGGCAGACGGCGCAGGTGCCCGACCCCGTAAAGTCGGGATTCATAAACATCGTGAGCGGCTTGCCCTTGCTTCCCGACGGTACGGGAGCCGTCGTGGGGGGCGGTGTGGGCGGCACGACCGTCGACGGAGGTAAAGTGGGCGGAGGCACGGTCAGCGTCGGTGGGATCGGTGTGGCTGGCGGGGGTACCGCAGTGGCAGTTGGAGCTGCGGTCTGGCAGGAAGAGATCAAGGCGATAGCCGGTAGCACAACCAGCACCATCAGGCCGATGAGAAAGTAGATCCTACTCAGTGAGCCGCTCTTCATTGGTGCTCCTTCCCTGTCGGAGTAGGTCAGGCGGGACTGCCCTCATTCTAGCTAACTAGGCGAACCAGGGCAAGACCGCGGCTCGAGGGGCTCAGTCAAGCCCCTGGATTGCGGCCAGTACGGCTGCTGCGCCGGGTACTCCAGTGTGAGAATAGACGACGACGCCCCGCGAATCCAACACCAGCAGACTGGGGATGGCACGTATCCCGTATCGCTGCGCGATTTGCAGACCAGCGCCCGTACCTACGTCGACGCGGACGAGCACTGCCTTCTGCCCTAGCTGGTTTTCGATGCTGTCCACGACAGGCTTGGCCATCAGGCAGGATGGTCAGCCGTTGGAGAAGAAAGTCGCCACCGTCGGCTTGCCCGAGACCAGGAGCCGGTCAAAGTCCTCGAGCGTGGCGAAAGGAGTTGCTTTGCTGCGCAGGCCGGACCAGGCCAGAGGCAGGGCAATCACAATCAGCAGGCCCAGCCAGTTGTCTTTCAGAAACCTCACGATTTCGTCTCTCAATTGGCTTCGTTCCTCCTCAAAAAACTGCGGTCGGCGTCGTCAGTAACCAGGTGCGGAGCCGGCGCGGAATCCCAGAGCAAGACCGAAACGGCTCAGCTGTTTCCGAGCGCATCGTGGATCTTGACCATCCAATCAGCAATAGGGATCTGCTGCGGGCACTTGTCCTCGCATTCGCGGCACTGAATGCAGGCAGCCGCGCGGATGTCCTCGCCGGGTCGACGCGGCTCGTTGTAGCTCCGGCGCGCCTGGTCCATCTCATCGTAGACGATGGCGCGATTGTAGAGGTCGAGATTGAACGGAATCCAGACCCCGTTTGGGCAAGGCATGCAGTAGCGGCAGTCCGTACACGGGATGGGGAACAGGGTCCGGTACTTGGACCTGGCTTTCTCAATTACGGCGAGGTCGCCGGGGGTCAGGGTCCCCGGGCCCGAGCGGTCAGCGCTGGCCAGGTTCTCCAGCAATTGGGCCATCGTGGTCATTCCGCTCAGAGCCAGGGCCACCTCAGGCTGATTCCAGACCCACTGCAAGGCCCAGTCCGCCAAGGAGCGTGCTCCGGCAGAGCGGCGCAATATCTCGGCCACCGGCCCAGGCAGGTTGGCCAGTCTTCCACCGCGAACCGGCTCCATCACCACGACCGGGATCCCTTTGGCCGCTGCATAGTGCAGACCCTTTGCTCCCGCTTGGATGTCCTGATCGACATAATTGTACTGGATCTGGCAAGGGCACCAATCGGGATAGGCATCGATGATGTCGCGAAAGACATCGAACTGGTCGTGGAACGAAAAGCCCAGATGACGAATCCTGCCGCTGGCCAGAGCCCGCTCCGCCCAGCGCAGCACACCCATATCACGCAGCTTGGGCCACTCGCGAGCGTTGAGCGCATGCAACAGGTAAAAGTCAACGTGATCGGTCTGCAGCTTTTGCAGTTGCTCGTCCAGCAGGCGGTCCATGTCGCCAGGTTTCTCGACCAGCCAGCAGGGTAGTTTGGTGGCCAGCAGCACCTTTTCTCGATAGCCGTCCTTCAGAGCTCGGCCGACCAGACGCTCGCTGTTGCCTCCGTGGTACGCATAGGCGGTGTCGAGGTAGTTCACGCCGTGGTCAATCGCATAGTGCAGGAGGCGAATGGCCTCTGGCTCGTCGATGACGGAAGCGTCTCCGCCGACCACCGGCAGGCGCATACAGCCAAAGCCCAGAGCTGATACCTTGATTGGCCACTTGCCCAGTGAACGATACTTCATGACCTTTTCCTTCCTGAGAGTAGGGGATGAGGCAATCCGCGCTGTGTCAGACAAGACATCGTAGGTTTCCCAACGCCACGCTGCCGCATCAGGGCCCGCCGAGAAAGACTCGGCCGGTGGGCACCTGGAGCCGCATCCCGACCTGGAGCACTGCGGTACCAAGCTCGGGATAGCGGTGCTGGTTAGCAGCCAACAGGCTGGCTGTCGTCGTCCCAAAGCTTGCCGCGATACGGCCGAGGCTGTCGCCAGATTGCACTACATACAGGGCCTCGCTGCGCCGCGTGCGCGGATTGAGAAAGGCCCGTTCGCCCACATCGGAGTAGCGTTCCATCAACGCTCGGAAGGCGGGCCCCTGATGCAGCTCGGCGTGGTAGCGGGGCACTGCCAGGAGCTGGTCTAGCTGCCGGACAGCGCCGCCCTCGCCGTAGGTGATCAGGATCCGATACAAGGACCGGGCGTCTTCTTTGTACATGATCGCATTGAAGGGCCAGACGTAACCGATGGGTTCGATGCCGCACTTCTCCTGGATAGTTGCTTTCGAGTCGGCAAACTCGTGCCACACCTCGTCGCGCGTGACGCCGCCATCCCGCCCCACGAGCTTGTAGCTGTGCGAGACAGAATGGGAGGCCAGCTCGTAGCCCAGACTCTGCAGGAAGCGGATCTTGCGCCAGTCCCAGCCGCTGGCTTCATCGGGTATGTCGGCCGTTACAACGCCGAGGGTGGCCTGGAAGCCGTACTGCCTGAACTCGGGAAACATCGTCAGCCAGAAATTGGCGTAGGGTCCCGCCAGCCGGCCGTTGCGATCACAGCATGCTTTGGCCGCGCCGATGTCATCGATGGAGATAATGACTCGGCCGCGGGGCATCTGGCCCTCCTTGAGGTACCACTCCAGGGCGCGAAAGCTAAGCGTACGCATCCCCAGATGGTGCAGAATGCGCATCTGCTCCCGGAAGGCCTCGACCGTCCAGCTCTCGTCAAAGACGGGGTGGTAGGCCAGCACGGGAACACCGGGCCAGGAGCTGGCCAGGGAATCGCCGGGCAGGGCAGCCTGGACGGCGATGGCGGCGCAGACGGCGGCCGAAAGCTTGAGGAAAGAGCGGCGTGACAACAGCGTGTCAAGGGAGCGTTCAGGCATGGCTTTGGGCATTCTGTCCTGGATGTACTGTCCTGGCGTGAAAGGGTGAGGCAAGCAGATCGGGCATCAACATCATGCAGACCTCCCACATTGTACTGGCTTGACGAGGAGCGGGCAAACAGGGCCTGCCGGTTCCGATTTCTATGCCACGACGAAGGGACTATAATGGCCCTCAACTCGGTTCGATTGGAGGTCCAGTGCCCAAACGACTGTTGCTCATCATTGCGCTGGCTGCGCTGTCGTTGGCCGCCTGCTCGCAGAATACGACCGCGCCAACCAACACCCTGGTGCCACCCACGGCAACCCCCAAAGCGGGCAAGCTGCCGAGTGGCTTTACAGAGCAGGGCTTTCCCTACAAAGGAAATGCCAACTCACCGGTGACGTTGTGGGAGTTCTCCGAGTTCCAGTGACCATACTGCGCCCGTCACGCCAATCAGACGGGCCCGCTTCTGGATGAAGCGTATGTCGCAACTGGAAAAGTGAAAGTGGTCTTTGTGCAGTTTCCACTCGAGTCAATCCACCCGCAGGCACGCAAAGCGGGGGAGGCCGCGCTCTGCGCCGCCCGGCAGGGCAGCGACTTGTACTGGGTGATGCACGACCGGCTCTTTTCGTCGACCGGCGAGTGGAGCGGAAAGGGCGATGCGGTTGACGTCTTTAAGCGTTATGCATCAGAGATCGGGTTGAACACGGCCGCCTTCAATAGCTGTCTCGACTCGGGCGAGGCAGCGGCGGATATGCAGGCCCAGATCCAGTTCGCGGCCGCACATGGTGCTGGCAGCGTGCCGTACTTCCTGGTCAATGACTGGCCGGTGTCCGGCGCGCAGGATATCAGTGCCTTCAAGAGTGCCATTGACAAGGCGCTGGCTGGCCAGCACCCACCGCCAACGCCCACGCCGCTGCCAGAGGGCGTGACCTGGCTGGATCCCAACCCGACCAGACCTGGCTACACCTATGGCGGTGATGCCTATCGCGGGCAGGGTTCGGCCCCGGTGGTGGTTTTTCAGTTCGTCAACTTTGCGTCAGCAGAGAATCGCAAGGTGGTGGTAGAGGTGTGGCCTGAGCTCGAGAAGAAGTACGTGGAGGCGGGTCAGGTGCGCTTGGTGATCAAGCACCTGCCACCGGCCGACGCCGCTACGGCCGTACTTGCCTCACAGGCCGCTGAGTGCGCTGGTCGGCTTGACGCCTTCTGGGATATGTATGATTTGCTGTTCCAGAAGCAGGATGAATGGAGCAAGGCCAGCGACCCGGCGGCAGTCTTGAAGCAGTATGCTGCTCAGCTCAAACTGGACGGCGCGGCCTTTGCTTCGTGTATGGACAAGGGCGAGACCAGGGCCAAGGTGGAAGAGGACATTGATATCGGAGCGCAGAATGGCTTTCCGGCGGCACCGGTGTTCTTTGTCTTCAAGGGGAACGAAGGTGGCTACGCAGAGACGGACAGACTGCCAGCAGTAATTGCCGAGTTCGCCGGACAGTAGCAGCTCGATTTCGGAAAGACAGAACCGCCTCCTGCAGCACCCCTGCAGGAGGCGGTCGGCTTTCTCGTGGCTACTGTTCGCGAGTACTGAACGTGGCCAGGATGAGGTTGAATGTGGCGTCGTACTGATGGGTATTGGCGCTGAGTTGAATGCGGTACTCCCTTCGGCCACTGAGCGTATAGACCACGTCGTAGACCCCGAAGACGGGCTGTGGAGCAGTATAACGGACTCCGGGATGGCCGCCGACGACGACGGTGGCCTGCCTGTAGCCCATCCTGGCCAGGTTCTCCATCTCGGCCAGGCTGGGCACGTCTGAAACGGTGATCCAGACTTCGGCGTCCTTCTCGGCCGGCAACTGACCGGGAGTCTGCGCCTGGTAGGTGCTCAGCTTGGTTGCCGCCGGAGGAGCGGGCATGATGGAGCCCTGGTTGAGGTGCCAGTCGGTCGGGTAACGAACCGAGAAGCCAAAGGTGGCGTTATCAAAGGGCTGCCACCTGGCCAGCTCTGGAGCTGGCACCAGCATAACCGGAGCGGTGACCAGGCTGTTTGGTGAGCCGTCCTTTGGGCTGGGCTCGTAGGCCTGCAGGATGGCCCGGGTCGGCGAGGCTGGCGGAGTGTAAAAGAGATCAACGGAGAAATCACCCCACTCCGGTGCGCCGATGGAGGCCCTGGCATAGCCCTTGGCGATGATCTCGTCTTGCGGTCCATGCAGCTCGACCACGAGCATCGCCTCAAACACCTGGGCCTTCCCGGAGATACGGATCACCCCGGGTGTGGATTCTGATGGCGCAACCTCGGATAGCGTGATGCGCGGTACCGGAGTTGGCTTGCCCTCTGGCGTGGTTGCCGGTGTTACGGTGGCGTCGGGCGGTGTAGTGACACTCGGAAGTGCAGTTGGCGGCGGCAAAGTGGGCGTTGCCACGACGACCGTGGGCGGGACGGTGGGCGCCGGGGCAGTGGCGGTTGGCGGTGGTGTGGCAGCCGAGGGCCCGCAGGCGGCGATCACGGCGCACATGGTGAACAGACTGATCACGCGGATGGCTCTTGTCATTGCGGCTCCTCCTTGCGACGATTATACATCAAGGGCGGGTCCAGCGCATACGCTGGCGTCACTCTCGAGAGGCTCCTCGCCGCCGGAGATGCGGCGGAGAATGGCGGGCGAGGGCCAGGAACGGCACGAAAGAGTAAGTTTGACCGGCCAGCTCACGCGTGCTACAATGGTGATGGTGTCCGAGCAGGCCGGGCAATCGCGCGTCCCCTGGTGGGACGGGAGGAAAGTCCGAGCTCCACAGAGCACGATGCTGGGTAACACCCAGGCGGGGCGACCCGACGGCACAGTGCAACAGAAAGCAGGTCGTCCTGCGGCTGAAAGGCCGCTGGACAAGAGTGCAACGGTGGTGTAAGAGACCACCAGCGGACCGGGTGACCGGTTCGGCTAGGCAAACCCCATCGGGAGCAAGGTCGAACAGAGGGTGGCGTACCGGCCAATGGTCGGTGCGCCCGGGGTGGCTCGCCTCGTGACCCTCGGGTAGACCGCTTGAGGCGACGGGTAACTGGCGTCCCAGAGAGATGATTGCCGGCTTGCGGCAGCCTGGTCTGGCGCAAGCCACAGAACTCGGCTTACAGGCCTGGTCGGCACCACAATTTGCTGGCTGCGCGCGAACCTTAAAACCTGGATGTTCCCCAATTCCCCACTTTACAAAAACGCCAAAGTATGATACGATGGTGGTGGAAAATGGAGCAGAGTGGAGCGGCTTCTCGCCAAGAAGGCCTAATCCGATGGCTCCAGTGGGGAATTGGAACACATGTTCTACGGCAGGTTCGCACACAGCATAGATGACAAGGGCCGCCTCATTCTACCCTCCAAGGTCAGATTGGAACTTGGCCTTGCCATCTATGCCACCCGTGGAATAGACCGCTGCCTCTATCTCTACCCCCGCTCTGAGTGGGAACGTCTCTCCGAAAAGATCCACCAGCTGCCCTTGACTAACAAGGATGCTCGCCAGTTCCGACGGTTCTTTTATGGCGAGGCAGCAGAACTCGAAGTCGACAAGCAGGGTCGAATCCTCATCCCTGGGTACCTTCGTGAATACGCCAACCTCGTTTCCGAGGCGGTGCTCATTGGCGCTGAGGACCACCTCGAGCTCTGGAATGCGGAAGCTTACGAGCAAGAGAACGCCGCGCTGGTGCAGAACCCGGAGGCGTTGGCGGAAAAGCTGAGCACGCTCGGCATACTATGAGTCGGCGACGGCGGCCGGGTCCAGAACATGATACCAGCCGCGGCAGTGCGGCGCACCTCTCACACCAGCCAGTCCTCTATGCAGAGGTTCTGGCCGAGCTGGCACCCCGCTCCGGCGGCAGGTATGTAGACGGGACGGTCGGCGCCGGTGGTCACGCCAAAGGCATTCTGGAGCGTTCAGCGCCCGACGGGCGTCTGCTAGGCATCGACCGTGATGATCAGGCTTTGGCGCTAGCGCAGGCAACGCTAGCTGGTTTTGGCGACCGGCTGACACTGGTCCAGGGGGACACGGCGAACATTGCCGTGATCGCTCGCCAGGCCGGTTTTGCACCGGCCGACGGGATTCTACTGGATGTCGGCGTCAGCTCGATGCAGCTTGAGGCCGCTGAACGCGGCTTCTCCTTTCTGCACGATGGGCCGCTCGACATGCGCATGGATCGGAGGTCAGCAGTGACAGCGGCGTCGCTGGTGAATGAACTGGAGGAGGAGGAGCTGGCCAACCTCCTCTTTGGATTGGGCGAGGAGCGTCAGTCGAGGAGAATCGCCAGAGCGATCGTAGCTGCACGCCCCTTGCACACCACCAGCGAGCTGGCGAACGTGGTGGCCCAGGCCGTGCCCAGACGGGGCAGGCTGCACCCGGCCACGCGCACATTTCAGGCACTGCGCATTGCGACCAACGACGAACTGGGACAGCTTTCCAGAGGGCTGGAGGGGGCCCTGGAGGTGCTGGGTGAGGGCGGTAGGCTGGCCGTCATCTGCTTTCACAGCCTGGAGGATCGGCTGGTGAAGCGGCTATTCCAGCGCGAGTCGACGATGGCCAGGGACAGCTCGCGCGGGCCGAGCGTGTCGCTGGTAACGCGCCACCCGATTCAGCCATCGCGTGAAGAGCAGTTGCGCAATCCACGCAGCCGCAGCGCCAAACTGCGAGTGGTCGAAAAGGTCCGGCGGCAGCCTCAGCTAGGCGGAGACACTTGTGTCTGACGGTCCGATGACCACAGGAAATGACAGCGTGGTGGAAAAGACCATGGCGCCCTGGTGGAAGCACCTGGGCGTCTGGGTCTATGCTCCAGTAGTTCTGGTTGTAGTCAGCGCGCTCACTTTCGTCTACCTGTGGCAGGCTAGCCTAGTCGCCGGTCAGGTCGTGACCATGTCCAAGCGGGAAGCAGAGCTACACGACCTCAAGCAGGCAATCAGTGAGATGCGGCTCAAGATCGCCGATAACGAAGGGTTGGAGCGCCTTCAGACAGAGGCGCGGCAGATGGGTTTCCGGGAGCCGGAGAGCATCGAGTACGTTGAAGTCTTTCTGCCTCCGGCCGAGCAGGACGCCACGGTGGGCGGCCAGGGCTCGTCACAGGCCTGGAGCAGCTCGCAAGGAACAAGACCTGGCGGCGGGCTGATCTCGTCCGCCATACAGCAGTTCAGGGACTGGACCAACCCGAAGGAGCCAGGCTCACGGTGAACGGGTTGAATCGCCCCGCTACCCAAGTCAGAGTCAAGTCCGCAAGGGAGAGGCGCCGGTGAATTCCGCAAGACGGGCCGAGCTATACCGTCGGATGCTCATCGTAGCAGGCTTTTTCCTGCTCATCGGCGTTGTCATCGTGGTCAAGATGGTCGCTTTGCAGACCACACCCGGTGTTGAGGGGTTGCCGGACACGGAGAGCCGCAGTTTTGAGCCGCAAAGAGGCAGCGTATTCGATGCCAACGGCTACCTGCTGGCGGTGTCGACAACTGTGTATGACCTGGCGGCTATGCCGAAGAGCATCACCGACACTCTCGGCACAGCGGACAAGCTCTCCGGAATTCTGAGGCGCCCGAGCCTGGATATCCTGCAAATCCTGCAGCAGCCCACTACCTATGTGCGCATTCAGCGTGGGATCAGACAGGAGCAGGCAGACCAGGTGAAGGCGCTTCGGCTCGGGGGGCTGCAGCTCGAACCACGGCCGGCGCGATTCTATCCCAACAACGACCTGGCCGTGTCTGTGCTCGGATTTGTGACCGAGGATGGCAAGGCGTCTCACGGGATCGAAGCAGAGTACGACGAGGAGCTGGGCGGTCAACGGGGTTATCGCGTGCCGGACCGCGATGCCATGGGGGGGCTGGTGTACCGTTACTATCCTCCGCAGGATGGCATCGACCTGTATCTGACGCTGGACCGCAATATCCAGTATCTGACCGAAGAAGCGCTCGAACGGGGAGTGGCGACGACCCAGGCGCGCAAGGGGATCGCCATAGTGCTCGACCCGCGCACCGGTGCGGTGCTGGCCATGGCTGTCTACCCGGACTATGACCCGAACACGCGGGACGTCACTGACAAAAGCATCTTTATCAACAGTGCGGTCAGCGACGCCTATGAACCCGGCTCGGTCTTTAAGGTCATCACCATCGTCTCTGCACTCGACGCGGGAACCATCACTCCATCGAGCACCTACTATGACAGCGGGGAGCTGATTGTCGGTGGCAGGCCGATCCGTAACTCGGACCTGAAGGCCCACGGTGAGACGAGCATCCGCGACTTGCTGGCCAAGTCGCTCAATGTGGGCTCGGCGACGGTGAGCACTCGCATGGGCGCGAAAAAGTTCTACGAGTACCTCAACCGTTTTCACTTCGGGAACCTCACGGGCATCGATCTGGCGCAGGAGACGGCGGGATGGGTTCGCCAGCCCGGGAATCCCGAGTGGCATGAGAGTGATCTGGCCACCAATTCCTATGGGCAGGGCCTGGCCATTACGCCGCTGCAAATGGTCACTGCCATGGCAGCGGTGGCGAACCATGGTGTGATGATGAAACCCTACGTTGTCTCGCGCAAAGTGGATGGCAGCAAGGTCACCGCTATTCAGCCGCAGGTCGTGCGGCAGGTGGTCTCACCAGAGGCAGCCGCCGAGGTGACCGACATGCTGGTCTATGCGGCCGGGACAGTGGCGGACGTTGTCGGGGTGCACGGATACCGGGTAGCAGGCAAGTCGGGTACGTCCGAGATGTACACATCCAGCGGTACTGTTGATCCGAACGAGACTGTGGCTTCGTTCTGTGGCTGGGCTCCGGCCGATGACCCGCGGCTGACAGTGCTGGTGGTCCTGGAGCACCCTCAGTTGGAACATTACGGAACTCGCGCGGCCGGGCCGGTTTTCCAGGAGATCGTTGAGGGAACGTTGCGGCTGCTGGGCGTGCCGCCAGACAGTGTGCGTTCGGCGAGCCGCTAGGGCCAGACCATGCGCATGCACCTGCGTACACTCTGGGCGGCCCTCGGCACAGGGCCGTGGCCGTGGAGCGACGACTCGACTGAGCCAGTGACCGGCGTAGCGATTGATTCGCGCCGTGTGGTAGACAACGACCTGTTCGTCGCCATGAAGGGCGAAAGCACCGATGGGCACAGGTTTGTGGGCGAGGCGTTTCGTCACGGGGCGCGGGCCGCTCTGGTCGAGCAAGCAACAGAAGAGGTACAGCGCCAGGCAGACGAGGTCGGCGCGCAGCTCATCGATGTGACCCGACCGCTCGACTCGGGGGCGCCGCCCCAAGCTCGGCTATGCTTTGTTGTCGCCAACACGCTCAGAGCACTGCAAACACTGGCGGCCAAGTGGCGGAACGAACACTCAGCCTGTCGCGTGGTAGGCATCACTGGCAGCGTGGGCAAGACGACGACAACGCGGCTCGTAGCGGCCGTACTCTCCCGGAGTTACGAGACGAGAGCGAGCCCGGAGAACTTTAACAACGAGATAGGCCTTCCCTTGAGTATGCTCAGGCTGGAAACGGGCATCGAGTGGCTGGCTCAGGAAATGGGCATGTACGCCGTAGGAGAGATCAAGCTGCTGGCCAGCATCGCCCGGCCGGAGGTTGGGGTGGTGACGAACGTGGGACCCACCCACCTGGAGCGGCTGGGCACCATCGAGAGGATAGCACAGGCCAAGTCAGAGCTGGTCTCGGCGCTTCCGCTCTACGGGCTGGCAGTGCTGAACGGCGATGATCCGCGGGTGAAGGGCATGTCCGGGTGCACCTCTGCCGGGCGCACACTGTACTACGGGCTGGATCACAACAATGATCTCTGGGCGGATGAGCCGCAGGTGCTGGGCCTGGAGGGAATTGTCACCCGAATACATCTGGGCGGCGACAGTGCCGACATTCGACTGCCATTGTTGGGACGCCACAACGTGTATGCGGCTCTGGCCGCTACGGCGGTTGGGCGGTACGCGGGAATGCCGTGGTCCGAAATCGTGGCGGGTCTTGC